>NZ_JBHVHV010000015.1:0-105143 GCF_042800035.1 Sutcliffiella sp. NPDC057660 | reverse complement strand
TAGAAGCTGGTGCAAAAAGTCCATCATAAAGCCGATGAAGGACCTTTTCATGGTGAAGCTGGTGCAAAAAGTCCATCATAAAGCGTATGAAGGACCTCATGGTGAAGCTGGTGCAAAAAGTCCATCATAAAGCGTATGAAGGACTTTTTCACGATGATGTCGGTCCAAAAAGTCCATCACAAACTAAAAAAGGACTTTTCCAATATCGCGAAAAGTCCTTCATCCATAAATTTCACCTATGCCATCGATTCATTCAAAATCAAACAAATCAGTCGATAAATATCTTTCCCCGGTATCGCATGCAATGCATACCACTACATCGTCCTCGGTAAGCCTTTTTGCCACCTGGATGGCTGAAAAGCACGCTGCCCCTGATGAAGGACCAACGAGGATACCTTCCAATGCAGCAAGCTGACGGGTAATTTCATATGCTTCCTCATCTTCGATTTTAAAGATCTCATCATAGACTTCCTGATTTAAAATATCGGGAATGAATCCTGGGCTGGTGCCGACGAGTTTATGCTTTCCTGGCTTTCCGCCGCTCAGAACTGGTGATCCTGCAGGTTCCACGACATGCACGGTTAGATCCTTATAATGCTTTTTCAGTTCTTCCCCTGTCCCCGTAATCGTTCCACCGGTTCCGGCAGTTGCAACAAAGGCCGATAGGGGCTTGTCGATCTGGTTCATGCCATCTATGATTTCTAGTGCCGTCGATTTGCGGTGGGCATCGGAATTGGCATGGTTTTCAAACTGCATCGGCATGAAGCTATTGGGAATCTCTTTTACAAGCTCCTTCGCTTTATTGATGGCTCCAGGCATTTTTTCATCGCCGGGAGTTAAAACCACCTCAGCTCCATATGCTTTAAGTAGATTAATTCTTTCTTTTGACATGGTATCTGGCATAATAAGAATAGCTTTATAACCGCGCGCTGCTGCATTCATGGCCAAGCCTATACCAGTATTGCCGCTTGTCGGCTCGATGATGGTGTCGCCGGGTTTGATGAGTCCATCCTTTTCCGCCTGGATAATCATATTGAAAGCGGCTCTGTCTTTTACACTGCCGCTTGGGTTAAAGAATTCCAATTTAAGATAGACCGCAGCTGCCCCTTTTGGAACGATACGGTTCAGTTTTACCAAAGGGGTGGAACCAATCAAATCTGCCATGTTGGAAACAACTTTCATTGTAAGAACACAACCTTTCTCTGTCTCAACCATTTTACTACTTCGTATTGTATCATAAAAAGCTGATTAAATTGATGGATAAGGACGGGATTACTTTTACATTTTATTATCATTTGCTTTAAACACCCACGCTAACCACCGCAGACTTCAAACTTTTTGATAAAATAGGAAAGGTGAGAATAATGACGTTACAAAATCATTTTTTTATAGCAGTCCCTTTGCCTGATGAATGGAAAAATCAAATGTCTGTTTACTTAAAAGAGCTTAAAGGTGAATTCGCTTTTACAAGATGGGTTCATCCCGAGGATCTACATATTACCTTGGCGTTCCTGGGACCGGTTAGTGAAGAGAAGATAGCTGCCTTAAAGGTTTCCATGGAGGATATAGCGCAGGGAACGAAAGGCTTTTCTTTAACATTGGATCGCTTAGGGACCTTCGGAAACCCCCAGTCACCAAGAATTTTCTGGCACGGGATTGAGGGATCTGCTGATCTGAACGCTTTGAGAGATCTAGTGTATGAGGCGTGCAGAAAGATGGGCTTTGAATTGGATCGACGGTCCTTTCATCCACATATTACCTTAGCTAGAAAGTGGCAGGGGCCTGCTTTCCAACATGAATCAAGCCTGAGCGACCTGGCAAGAAGGGACACTTTTATAGTAAAGGAAATTGTTTTATATCAATCGCACCTACATATGCTTCCGAAATATGAAAAAATAGGAATTTTTCCTTTGAAACAGGAGTAGGAGAATCAAATGAAGGGAATTAGAATTGTACTGCAAATAGTAGGCCTCTATGCCTTGTATTGGATAGGGGTAATGATTCAGCGGGCCATTGAGATACCGGTGCCAGGAAGTATTATCGGGATGCTTCTTTTATTTTTCCTGCTTTTAAGCGGGATAATGAAAGAGAGGCTGTTGGACGAGGGGGCTGATCTGCTGCTGAGATACATGCCTTTGTTCTTTGTTCCTGCAACGGTTGGGGTCATCCGCTACTTTGACGTTTTTGCAGGAAAAGGGTCGCTGCTGTTAGTGGCATTATTATTGAGTACCTTCCTTATCATGATCATTTCAGGGTTGGTGGGTCAAAAAACGGTTGAGTTGGTCGATAAAAGGAAAAAGAGAGGGATATAAGGTGACCTATATGATTGGAATTGCATTTGTGCTACTGACAGTTCTCATCTATATGGGAATGAAAATAATATACGATTCATTTGGCTGGCCTCTTCTGGTACCCGTCGCTACGACCACCGTTCTCCTAATCGTGCTTCTTTTAACCACTAATATCCGCTATGAAACCTATATGGTTGGCGGCACGTGGATTAATGAGCTCCTTAATCCGGCAGTGGTGGCCTTGGCATATCCCTTGTACCGGAACCGCGGGAAAATCTACCAATACAAGCTTCCATTATTCGCTGGTGTCGCTTCCGGAATTGCAGCTGGTTTTATTTCAGGTTTTGCCTTTGTCAAATTGGCAGGCTTGGACCGTGCGTATGCGGCGACATTTCTTCCGAAGTCGGTCACATCCCCTATTGCGATGGATATCGCTTCCATGACAGGAGGGATTCCAAGTCTTGCTGCAGCACTTGTTGTATTAAGCGGGATGATGGGCGCCATTTTTGGTCCTTACTTACTAAAGATGTTTCATATCGAGCATTTTTTAGGAATAGGAGTAGGATATGGGAATGCCGCTCATGGAATTGGGACGGCAAAAGCGATGGAGTATGGAAAAGAAGAGGCTGCTTTCAGCTCGATTAGCATGACTCTATCAGCGATTGTATATGCATGCGCGTTACCTGTCGCCGTAGAGTATTTACTATAGAAATAGAAAAGAGTGAACCCATGTGGCTCAGCTAATAAAACTGCAAGATTATATATCTCGTTATGAAGTGGATGTTTATCGATATCCAAGCCAATTTATGCGATTAAAAAAACAGCAGTGGAATACCTTCCTGCAGCAGGAGGCAGATTCACAGGCAGATACGGAGTTGACCTCCCTTCAAGAGGAGGAGCCGTTAAAGTACAATAAACTTTCCATTCTTTTCCAATCATTGAAAAAGAAGCCCGAAATCGAAGAGGAGCTTCATGTCGGCAAGGTGGTAAAGTCTGAGGAAGAGCTTGATGAGTGGGAACTGCCGAAGCTTGTTGGTGCCAAGACGCCCGAGGAGAAAAAGCAGCTATTCTTGAATGCAATTCTCCCCTTGCAACTTAAATGGGCAAGTTCCACCATACGGGAGATGTCCTATCTGCAAAAAAACTATAAGCGGGAGTCGACGCTTCTATATTTCCTGCAGCGTTTCCCGGATACGTATCTGGTCATGTATAGACCTATCTTCCTGGTAAAGCAGGCACCTGTTGAATTGGAAATCATCCTTATTACTCCCACAGAAATAATTGCCATTACGTATTTGGAAGAGGAGAATAACAGTGTGGTGCTTGGAAATAATGAACGCTTCTGGGCAATAAGGGATAAGGAAAAGGAAAGAAAAATTGTAAATCCAACGATTAGCTTGAATCGGATGGCGTCTATAATAAAGAATATTCTGGCGTATCATGAAGTCGATTTTCCGATTACAAAGGTGCTATTGCATCAGAACGGTTATATAGATATTACAGACGGACCATCTGACATACATGTCATTGATAAAAGAAGCTATGAGCCGTGGTTTGAGAAGATGAGAGCCAATAAACTCCCGCTTAAACATAACCAGTTGAAGGCGGCAGGGGTCCTGCTTTCCCATTGCCAATCTACCTATGTGGATCGTCCTGAATGGAAGTGAGGAGATAGTTTTAGATAAGGCTGTTTCGAAGGGAGGAATATGGTGTGATATTCATTAAAAGAGAATTTGAAGCCTATTTAGATGAGATAGATTGTATTACCATCCTACTGCCGACAGAGCGCCATCATGGAGAATCAAGTCTCTTTACCCTCCTATTGCAAGAGAAGCAGCACCCATTACACATCATGGAAAAAGTGAATCTGGGGCATTCGGTGAAATATAGATGCAAAGCAGATGCCCCTGTTTCTATAGGAGCTAAATATAAGGTGAAAGATGAGCATGGCAGAAAAACAGATTTGCAGATTGGTGCGGTGATCAGAACCACTGCGTTTGATGAACTCTACTATTACGGAGAAAATGATCTTGGTGCAACCTATCACCTTGGTGAGACCACTTTCACAGTTTGGGCACCGACAGCTACGTCGGTAAAAATAAAGCTGCTTGCTCCAAACAGCCAGGAACCAATTTATTATTCACTCGTTCCCGAAGATAAAGGAATATGGCGCATCACAGTCCAAGGCGATCTGGAGGGCTTCCAATATACCTATCTTGTGTGTGTGAATCTTATATGGAGGGAAGCGGTGGATCCATATGCAATTGCCACCACAATAAATAGTGGAGCGGGAGTCATTATCAATCCGGAAAAGATCAATGTGCCAAAGACAGCACTGCCCCCATTTCTAAAAGCAACGGATGCCATCATCTATGAACTACATGTAAGGGACTTTTCCTCTCACCCAAAAAGCGGTATGCGCCAAAAAGGCAAATATGCAGCTTTTACGGAGGAACCTTCTGTAGAAGATGTTGGGGTTACAGGCCTCCCTTACATTAAGCAGCTGGGAGTAACCCATGTGGAACTTCTTCCCGTAAATGACTACGGCGGTGTAGATGAGGAAGAGCCTGAAAAGGGCTACAACTGGGGGTATAACCCATTGTTTTTCAATGTACCTGAGGGGAGCTATGCCTTAGATCCTGAAGATCCTTATTCCAGGATACTGGAACTGAAGAACCTTATCGGGAAGCTGCACCAAAAAGATTTAAGGGTGATCATTGATGTTGTATACAATCACGTTTATGTACGCGAGGAATCCTCATTTGAGAAGATAGTACCGGGTTATTATTTCCGCCACGACAATCATGGCATGCCATCTAATGGAACGGGAGTAGGGAATGATATTGCATCGGAACGCAGAATGGTACAGAAATTCATTTTGGATTCCATCCGATTTTGGCTTACGGAGTATGATGTGGACGGATTCAGGTTTGATTTGATGGGAATCCTGGATATTGCCACAATGAACGCCATTAAAGAGTTGATCGATACACATAAACCAGGCAGCATCCTCCTTGGTGAAGGGTGGGAGCTCAACACCCCTTTACCAGCAGAAAAGAAGGCAATGATTATGAATGCAAAAAAAATGCCTGGACTGGCGTTTTTTAATGATATGGTCCGGGACTCCATCAAAGGCAGTACCTTTAATCTGTTCGATAGGGGCTTTTCACTGGGGAATACCCATAAAATTCAAAGCCTCAAGCAAACGCTTTCTGGGAGTGTGGGATTGGATCCCCATTTTAGAGGGTTATTTTTCGAACCCACCCAGTCGGTCAATTATGTGGAATCCCATGACAATCACACCATGTGGGATAAGATGGAAATATGCAATAGTCATGAAAGTGAAGAGGTTCGAAAGCGGAGACAGGTGCTCGCAACGTCCATTATCCTGCTCTCGCAAGGCATCCCGTTCCTGCATGCAGGCCAGGAGTTCTTTCGTACGAAGCAGGGAGAAGAGAACAGCTATAAATCACCGGATACTGTAAACTGGATAGATTGGGAGAGGAAGCATCAATTCTCCAAAGAGGTGACATACGTTCAAGGCCTCATTGAACTAAGGAAAAGCCACGGAGCGCTCCGCTTTGCCACCAGCACAGAAATACACAAGCATCTGACATTTCCGCTAGATAACGGGCATTTGCTGATGTATAGGCTGCAGGACGTGAAAGCATATGGTAAATGGAATAATTTGCTTGTCGTGTTCCATAACGCGCCGCAGCAGGAAAAAATAGAGCTGCCGGATGATTCCGATTGGGAAGTTCTCGTAAAGGACCTGCAGGTGAACCTTGATGCACCACCGATTGTCCGAAAGGAAATAATGGTTGATCCCATCAGTACAATTGTTTTGGCACAATATTAATTGTTCCGGAAGTACTTGATTTAATTGGGAAATAACGATAAAATTTATTAGATAGCTATTGTGAATTATCCAATAGCTGTTTTTTTGCTTTTTATTAATTATCAACAAACACGGCTGAAGTCAGAGATATTCATATAGATAGAAGATAACATGAAATAAGAATGATCAGCTAAGCGCCCAGGTGCTCGGCTGTCTAATTTTTGAGGAAAAGTTGTGTTGAAATTGAAGGTGAAATGGTTGGAACATTTATTAGGTGATGAGTGGAAAATCAGTCCTGCCGGCGGTTTAACCGGAGATGCATATTTTGCTCAAAATGATGGGAAGAAGCTCTTCTTGAAAAGGAATTCATCGCCATTCTTGGCTGTTCTTTCTGCAGAGGGAATTGTTCCTAAATTAGTTTGGACAAAGCGGTTGGAAAATGGGGATGTCATTACTGCCCAGCATTGGATCAGCGCAAGAGAATTGAAGCCGAGTGATATGAACAAAGAAACAGTGGCACAACTTCTTCACAAAATACACCACTCTAAAGAACTCCTTGATATGCTCACTCGACTGGGGAAAGAACCGGTAGAGCCAAGTACCATTTTTGACGATATTAAAAATGGTATGGCGTTGGATTTATTGTCATTGGAAGTGATTCAAAAATCATTGGACTTCTTGCTGCAAGAGATGCCTAATGTAAAATATAAAGATAAAGTGGTCTGTCATTGTGACTTGAACCACAACAACTGGCTGTTGTCGCACAGCAATGAGCTCTTCCTCATTGATTGGGATGGAGCGGTCATAGCAGACCCGGCCATCGATCTTTGCATGCTGCTATACTGGTACATCCCTGAACAGGATTGGGAGGATTGGCTCTCCACCTATGGAATTGAGCTTACAGATGATCTGCGTCATCGCATGCATTGGTATGTGATCGCCCAGACGATTCTTTCCGTTCAATGGTACCATCAGAAAAACATTGAAAAAGAAAAAATGAACTGGTTGAACTATCTGGAACGATTATTGCCTGTTGAACTATGAGTATTGGTCGATGCTGTCAATCCAGTTGGTGAACTGTCCTTGATGGGACTGAACATGCTCGTTGACATTGCTTGAATTGATTCCAGCCTGGCTGTAGGTATAAATATCCTGAAGAACATTTTTCACATTTTGATCAATCTCGGAATTGACCATTAAGGATTTGATTACGCGTTCGAGCTGTTCATATTCAGCAACAGAACCGCAGCAATCAATCTGATGATCCGCCAAAATATCCTTTAACAAGTGTATTTGATCATGATAATTTAACGGCATAACATGCACTCCTTTTGATAAATAAATGATAAGTTTAGCTTTCGTCATAAAATCATTCTTATACTCAAAAAAAGAATCGGTCTCCGGATCGGTTTTTTTCTGTGAATAGGGATGAATTAGAAAATATATCCAGTATATGAGGTGACAAAAAATGAGATTCAGAAATAAACCATGGGCAAAAGATTATATTGCAGAAAATGCATATTACTGCATTCCAAATCCTGAAGAGCATAAAGGGAAATGGGCCGTGCTGTTTGGCAACTCCAATCCGATCCATATTGAAGTTGGAACAGGAAAAGGTACGTTTATTACGGAAATGGCCAAAGCCAATCCCGAAATCAATTATGTAGGCATTGAATTATTCGAAAGTGTCATTGTAAAAGCATTGGAACGCGCGGTGGAGGCAGACATTCCGAATGTAAAGCTTTTGAATGTGGATGCTAAGGAACTGACCGGGATTTTCGAAAAAGGGGAAGTGAACCAGGTTTACCTCAACTTTTCCGATCCATGGCCAAAAGGTCGTCACGAAAAGAGAAGATTGACCTATAAGGACTTCTTGGATTTATATAAAACAGTATTGGTGGAACAAGGTGAAATTCATTTTAAAACGGATAATAGAGGATTGTTCGAATACTCCCTCATGAGTTTCTCTTCCTACGGACTGCTTCTGAAATATGTGAGCCTGGACTTGCATAACAGCGACTTCGAGGGGAATATCATGACGGAATATGAAGAGAAGTTCTCGAGCTTAGGACAACCTATTTATCGTTGTGAAGTAAAATATATGGACTAACTGCTCTGGCCGATCTTTTTGGTGTTTACCAAGGGAGCGGCCTTTTTGTTATTCAACAAGGGAGTGTGGGGTTATGTCGAATGATGCGGTTTATCGATATCGTTCCTGTTTTCATTGATAAAATAAAAAACTCGTTGAAATATGGAATTTTCCATTGATATCTTGATCCGATTCATTGATAAATGAAAATTTTCGTTGATATCTGAAATATCCAAAGAAAATTCTATTGTCCACTGTATTAAGTGGGAAACCCGTAATTTCTATATTGCTCGTCAATTTGAAGGCGCTTTCGCCATTCTTTTGATAAAATAAGGACAAGTAAATCGAGGGGAGAGATATAAATGGAAACATTAACTTTCGGAAAATGGAAGCTGACCTGGCTTAATGGGGGAGTCACACATCTTGATGGAGGGGCAATGTTCGGAGTGGTACCCAAAGCGCTTTGGTCCAGGAAGTACCCTGTTAATGAACAGAATCAGATAGAACTTAGGACAGATCCGATACTATTGCAGACGAGTGATAAAAACATTCTGATTGATGCTGGAATCGGGAATGGCAAGCTTTCTGATAAGCAGAAGAGAAATTTTGGGGTTCTCGAGGAGTCAGCCATTGAAAAAAATCTGGAAACTCTCGGACTGACACCCGAAGATATCAATATGGTTCTCATGACACATCTTCATTTCGATCATGTCTGCGGGTTGAACAGATGGGATGGCGAGAAAGAGGACTATGTCTCTGTGTTTCCAAATGCAAGTATCCATGTATCAAGCATAGAGTGGGAGGAAATGAAGAATCCTAATATACGTTCAAGGAATACGTATTGGGAAATGAATTGGAAAGGGATCGAGGGACAGATCCGTCCTTTCGAAAAGGAAGTAACTCTAGAACAAGGAATTAAGATGGTACATACAGGCGGTCATAGTGATGGGCATTCCATCGTCGAATTGATTCAAGGGGATGAGATTCTACTTCATATGGCAGATCTGATGCCAACACATGCCCATTCACCATCCCTTTGGGTACTTGCCTACGACGACTATCCGATGACATCGATCTATGCAAAGGAAAAGTGGATCAAAGAGGGTATTGCCCGCAATGCATGGTTCACTTTCTATCATGATGCCATCTACCGGGCGATTAAGTGGGATAATGATTTTGCGGTTGTGGACAAGGTGGAAAGAGAGAGGTAAAAGAAAAGGTGCCTGGCCGGAGTTCTCCCTGGACAGGCACATGTATAAAGATTATTTTATTTGATTAACATCCAGCAAAACTCCTGTGCTCTTATCCACAATAAATTCATATTGCTCTAGAACCTTGTCAATTCTTCTTGAGATTCCACCGCGGTATACGCTATAGGAAATATCATGTTTAATTACGGTTTCAGGAACCATCTGTATCCATGAACCGTCAACAGGACCTTTCTTCTTGAATGCATCTTTTGCAATTTTTAATGCTTTCTCTGGTTTGATCGCCTGTTGCTTGGAGGCTTCTGTAAAGAAGTATGCAGCGGCGATTCCTATGCCTGCACCAAGTAATAACGTTTTCCATTTCATTGACGTCCCATCCTCTCTCTTCTCAAACTGCTATAAAAGGTAAGCCTTTTCAATTGTAGGTAAGTACATTGGATTTTTGTCACTGACTGCCATTAGTTATAGTATAACTCGTTATTCAAATAAATGTCATGCTAAAGCTGGAAAGTATCCAGAAAGTTCGATACAATAATAATAAAAATATTTCGATAACCTAAACGAAATAGCCTAACTATTTTACATAATCAGGTCAACTAATAATTTTGGGGGATGAAAACTGTGAATCAAGAAACTTTATCGCTTTTTAAAACATTGACGGAATTACAAGGGGCACCAGGATTTGAGCATGATGTAAGACGCTTTATGCGCAGCGAACTGGAGAAATATTCGGATGAAGTGGTACAAGACCGACTTGGCGGGATCTTCGGGGTTAAACGTGGAGTTGAAACGGGTCCGACTGTCATGGTGGCTGGACATATGGATGAAGTAGGATTTATGGTTACAAGTATCACAGAGAATGGAATGCTTCGCTTTCAGACGCTTGGTGGCTGGTGGAGTCAGGTATTATTGGCTCAAAGAGTTCAGGTAATGACAGATAATGGACCGGTTGTTGGAGTGGTTGGTTCCATTCCTCCGCATTTGCTGGATGAAGCAAAACGCAGCAAGCCGATGGAAATTAAGAACATGCTGATTGATATCGGTGCTGATGACAAGGAGGATGCTTTGAAGATTGGTATCAAGCCTGGTCAGCAAATTGTCCCGATCTGCCCATTTACTCCAATGGCAAATGAAAAGAAAATCCTGGCGAAATCTTGGGACAACCGCTATGGATGCGGTCTTTCCATCGAGCTGCTTAAAGATCTCCAGGGAGAAACGCTTCCTAATATCCTATATTCAGGTGCAACTGTTCAAGAGGAAGTCGGCCTGCGAGGTGCCCAGACGGCTGCCAATATGATCAAGCCGGATATTTTCTTTGCCTTGGATGCGTCCCCGGCAAACGATATGACAGGAGATAAAAAAGAATTTGGCCATCTTGGTAAAGGGGCATTGTTGCGTATATATGACCGCTCTATGATCACCCACACGGGAATGAGGGACTTTGTCCTTGATACAGCGGAAAGTAACGATATTCCATATCAATACTTTATTTCACAAGGCGGCACTGATGCCGGCAGAGTACATACTTCCAATGAAGGTGTTCCGTCTGCGGTAGTGGGAATCTGCTCACGCTATATTCATACACATGCATCAATTGTACATGTAGATGACTATGCAGCAGCACGTGAACTGATTGTAAAGCTGGTAAAATCAACGGATCAAGCAACAGTCGATAGCATCCGAAATAGATAATCACAATAGACGGTGGGGAAACTCCACCGTTTTATTCTGGGAAAAAACACAAGGGAAGGGACTATTATGATAAAAGTAGCAATTGGCTCCAATAATCCTGCCAAGTATAAAGCGGTTCTCGAGGCCTTGGATCAACTTGATATCTTATACACATGGAGTAGCCACGAGGTGGATTCCGGCGTAAGTGCACAGCCTTTATCGGATGAGGAAACGGTGAAGGGGGCTATCCAGCGTGCCAGAAGTACACTGGATGAAAGTGGAGCGGACATAGCCATTGGACTCGAAGGGGGAGTTGTATTGGATGAAGGCTCCAAGGTGATGGTCTGCAATTGGGGGGCATTGGTGGATCGTGCAGGAAGAGAGTTTATTGCCGGCGGGGCAAGAATTCCGCTTCCCGATTATTTTAGGGTCCACATTGAACAGGGTGTGGAGCTGGGAGACCTGATGGAACAATATTGCAACAGAGATGGAATTCGGAAGCATGAAGGGGCACTCGGGATATTTACGAACGGTGCGGTCTCCCGGATTGAAATGTTCAAGCATGTATGTCTGATCCTGATTGGTCAATGGCAGTACAACATGAATAAAAAAAATTAAGAGAGCGATACTCCCTTTATAGGTTATGCTCTCTTATGAGATAGGTTTTTTATTTGTTATTCAAAAATATAAGCCAGAACCTTCAATGCCTGATTCACTGTTTCTACTGTTACATTCGCTCTATTGGAGAGCTCTTTTAATGGGTGGTGCAAGGCTTCCGGTCTGATAAGAATTAGTGGCTTTTGCATGGAAAGTGCAGCGCTTGCGTCCATCGCCGTATTCCACTGCTTATACTTTTCGCCGAATAAAGCGATCACCATATCAGATTTTTTCATGAGAAGCTGTGTTCTAAGGTTGTTGATCTGGGATGCAGCTTCATCTTTAGCTATTGCATTCACTTGAGCTCCAAGAACGATTTCACCGATATTATCCGATTTAGCATGGTCTGTCATCGGGCCGACAAAGTCGATGGGAAGGTCCAGTGCGCGGACCTTATCCATAATCTCCTCGCGCCAAGGTGTGTGAATTTCTCCTGCTAGATAAACTGTCAGTTTCATCCTTATCCCTCCAAATAGTACCTCTTGTAGTTTTCCTGCTTTTTAGTCTATCATAAATAGAGGAATAAAGTGATAATTCGAAAATATCCTTGTCAACACAAAACAATTATAGGTATGATAGATGAAGTGGTATTTTCTAGTCTAAATGTACTAAGGGAGTGGAAGAGTTGTATTTGGGAAGAGCATTTATTTCTATTTTTATTTTTTCGATTCTAGTATTAAGCGGATGTTCCATAACATTCGAGGATGCATCAAAGGAAACGATGAAAGCGGTTGAAGAATCTTTGAACGAAGAGAAAAAAGAAGCAAACGAGGATAGCGATCAATTCAGCTATTATCTGCCTCCTGAGTATGAAGTGGATAGTGCCGCTACCAACAATATAGTCCTGACACATAAAGAACAGACCTATATACTTTTTATCAATCCTTTTGAGCCGGATGATTCAAAAGTTATTTATGAATCTACTCTTGAAGGTTATGATAGCCCTGAAGTGGCTGAGACGTTTACCAAAAATGGAGAATTTGGTTATGTGATAATTGATAGATTGGACGATGAAAAAGAAGAGTTCTATGAGATTACGGTTGGAGTAGGCGGAGTCAAAATGACGACTGTGACCGACCCTGATAATATGGAAAAGAGTGCGGATACGATGATGGAGATTGTATCATCTGTGGAAGTGCAAGGAGAAGAGAGCTAATTATAATATATTACAGCTAACCATTCGATGGTTGGCTTTTTTTATGGGGGAATTCTTTGGGAGCAAATAAGTAAAGCAGCTGCCCTAAGGACAACTGCTTTAAAAATATATCACTTCTTGGAATGGTGTTCTTCTTCTTCGAGACCAATTGCCGCCTCATTATACGCTTTTTGTTCTTCATTTAACCCTTCGAACTGCACCGATTCCAGATTTTCGTCTTCATAGTCTTCAACAGAATCCAGGTATGCGGATTGTGCAGCTTCGTCTTCACCTACTTCATCCACCACAACAAATTGACTCACTTCTTCTTGAAGCTCAGTAGCTATATCAGATAGGGAAAGTGCCGCCTCATTCACTTGCTCAATGGCTAAGATCTGATGTTCACTTGATGCACTTACTTGCTCGGAGGCCGCTGCCGCTTCCTCTGAAATGTAATGCACCTCTGATAGTTTTTCTTCAAGCATCACGTTCGAGTGGGTAACCTGTGCGATAGCTTGTTGGACATCATTCACTTTATGGTTGATTTCCAGGACATTATGCGCAATTTTCTCGAACGATGACTTTGTCTGAGTGACGGATTGCTGCTGGAGCTCCCTGTATTCATTGAATTGGAGAGCATCATTGGATAATTTGCTCATCTGGCTGCCCATTTCCGCTACCAGCTTTTTGATGGATAGTGCTTCATGCTTGGATCGTTCAGCAAGCTTGCGTACTTCCTGGGCCACTACTGCAAAGCCTCTACCGGCTTCACCGGCTCTGGCTGATTCAATGGCTGCATTAAGAGCAAGAAGGTCGGTGTTCTCGGCTATTTCCTGTATGGTTGCCACGATCGTATGAATCTGTTGTGATTGTTTGGTGGCCTGCTGCACACGCTCTGTCAGATGATTGGCAAGGGATAGGAATTGCTCGGATGACTGGTGAAGGTCTTGTACGACTGTCAACCCTTCTTCACCAACTACTTTGGCACTGTCAGCCTGCCTTTTGATTTCTTTGCTGAAGCGGTCGGTTTTTCCAACGGCTTCTTTGACATGGTGTAAAATTTCTGTACTTTCCTCCAAATGCCTTGCTTGCTCGCTCGATCCCATTGCGACCTGTTTGATTGCTTCGTTCACCTCTGTTGATTGTGCAGTAGTTTCCTCTGAGATAGCTGCTAAATTCTGAGAAGAGGAATGAAGCTTGTCCGTTGCTTCCATTACCTTTAACAAGGAAACTTGCATTCTCTCAGCCATTGCATTGAAAGTCTGAGCCAGGTCGGCCATCTCATCTTTTGTAGTGATTGGAACACGATACGCAAAATTCCCTTCCCCGATCTTCGATGCACCATCTTTCAGGGAGCGTATCGAACCTGCTATTTTACGGTTCAGGAAATAGCCGGTAGTGCTAAGGAATAGAAGCAGTAGAACACTGATAATAAGAGTTAAAAGCATGATTGTTTGAAGATTGGAATTCAATTCCTTTTGGAGCTTCGTTTGGAGAGAGGAGACATTGGACTCCACCTCGTTGACACTTGACTCCACTTCATTGCTGATCTCTTCGAAGTTCCGAATATACGTAACGGACATGGTATAGTTTTCATATAGGGTATTCATTGTTTCCGTATATGGATTGAAAAGGTTGATAATATCGTTTTTTTGAGAATCGGTAAGATCTGTCCCCGCAAGGGTAGTACGGAAGGTTTCTGCTGTTTCCTTGAAATCCCGGTAGCGGATCTCCTGTTTGGACGCCAGGTATTGCTGTTCATAGAGCCGTAGATCCAGTAGAACCTCTTCAAGTTCCGCCTGGTTTGTCCCTTGGATATTGATGGTCAGGTTCCGGACCATGTTCCCCATTTGTCCCTGGAGTCCGGTTGATTCTGTAAATCCGATTTCAGTGTAGGCTTCTTCCAACGGTTGGAATTCATTTAAATAGTTCGAGGACGAAGCCTGGATTTTCGAAAACAAGGCTACAAGATCATCATATTCTGCAAACTGTTTTTGCAGCTTTTCGGATTCAGCTGCAATTCCGGCGAGATTCTCTTTTATCTTCTCCGCAGTTTCCGTACTAGGTACTCGCAGGAACTCCTGCTCATTTTTGCGTGTATCGGCAAATGAATATTTGATGTCCTTACTCCCGTTCACCGCTTCAAAAAGGGCAGTTTCTTGTTCCTTGGCATTAGACTGAGTGAAGTAGAATAAGAAGTTGAAAAGTAAAACTACAATAAGTCCCAAAATCGCTGTTAGTAAAATAAACCTGACTCTTCCTCTGATTGTTTTCATGGTACCCCCCTAAATTCTTATATCTTTTCGAATTTTATATGTTTTGATAAAAATCAGATATTTTAAAGTAATTATAGACATAATTCAACAAATTTCACAATAAGGTTTTGAAAGATTAAGAAAATAAGAATAAAATTATCTATTGCGCTGAAACTAAATTTGGCTATTATTAGTTTGAGGGAATGAATATCTAGGAGAAAAGAGGTGGTTGAATGAAGTCCTTTTTACATAAGAAGGGTGTGACATTGTCACCGAAGGTATATTTGATTGACGGGTTGAGCTATATGGCACTCGGGTTGTTTTCCTCTCTGATTATCGGTCTTATAATAAAAACGGTCGGGGACCAGCTTGGATGGACATGGTTTACAGAAATGGGTGTCCTCGCAATGGGATTGATGGGTCCGGCAATTGGAGCGGCAGTTGCCTATGGGTTGAAGGCACCACCATTGGTTTTATTTGCAACCGTCATTGCAGGTGCGGCTGGAGCACAGCTTGGGGGGCCGGCAGGAAGTTTTATTGCAGCACTTTTTGCAACTGAAATAGGGAAAGTGGTTTCAAAGGAAACGAAGGTGGACATTCTCGTCACCCCGTTTGTTACGATTCTTGTAGGCTTTTTTGTAGCAACCTTTATCGGGCCGCCGATCAATTATGGAATGACCAGTCTTGGATCTGTCATCATGTGGGCAACAGAACAACAGCCCATCATCATGGGAGTACTGGTAGCCGTTTTGATGGGCTGGGCTTTGACGGCACCCATTTCCAGTGCGGCAATTGCATTCATGCTTGGACTTGAGGGAATCGCAGCAGGTGCGGCAACCATTGGATGTGCCGCCCAGATGGTCGGATTTGCAGTCAGCAGTTACAGGGAAAATAAAGTTTCAGGTCTTTTGGCGATCGGAATCGGAACCTCCATGCTTCAGGTCCCGAACATTATCAGGAATCCCTGGATCATCATTCCTCCGACTATCGCCGGGGTTGTATTCGCTCCGATCGGAACAACCATTTTTAACATGACCAACGTGAAAGAGGGGGCAGGCATGGGCACGAGTGGATTTGTCGGGCAGATCATGACATTTGCTTCCATGGGCTTCTCCGTTTCCGTCCTGCTCAAAGTCTTGCTGCTTCACATTATTGGCCCAGCTGTGGTAAGTTTAACATTATCCGAATGGATGAGAAAAAAATCCTATATCAAAGACGGCGATATGAAAATTAACATTGGAGGGTAATGAAAATGGAGAAATTACAATCTTTGGAGCAATTTAATGAATTAAAGGAAAGCCGAAATGTGGTTTTCATGTTTTCAGCAGACTGGTGTCCGGACTGCAGAGTAATTGAACCGGTATTGCCTGAAATTATGGAAAAGTTTAATGAGTATACATTCATCTATGTGGACCGGGATGAGTACATCGATTTATGTGCCGAATTGAGTGTTTTTGGAATTCCAAGCTTTGTTGCCTTCAAAAATGGCCAGGAAGCTGGGCGCTTTGTCAGCAAGGATCGAAAAACTCAAGAAGAGATTGAACAATTTATCACTTCATTATAAGTAAAAAGGATGCGGGAAACTTTCTCCCGCATCCTTTTTTCATTCATTTTAGTTCTTTTTCCCTTTTCCTTTACCAGGTTTTCCTGGCTTACCAGGCTTTCCATTGTCTTCGCCAGCTTCATTGATATACAATTTACCTTCTGCTAGCGCACGAGTAACATTATTATATTCATCAGTAGCTTTTACCTCAATTTCGGCACCGCTGGCAACCACGCTGGAAGTTGCTGTCCAATAACCAACATAGTATCCAGGAGATTGCTCCATCATTGGCAGCTCAACTGCGTTGCTTGTTTCATTGTTCTGCAGCATAGCCGAAGCATTTGTTAAAGGCATACGGATCGAGAAGGTGGCACGTAATCCAGGTTCACTGTTGAATTCGATTTTTACAGATTCTCCTGATCTTAAGTGTTTATCTTCCGTAGGTTTTAGGTTCTCAATTACCGGTGCTTCGTAATCTGCATAGATTGTTACATTTTGGCGAGTACGATTGCCAGCAAGATCCTGGGCGACGATTCGAATGTCATTCTCACCGCTTTCCAGTAGGATGCGGTGTGAGAAGGCACCATCAGTCACAGCTACCTTTGCCCCATTCACCTTTACAAAGTCGAGATTTTCATCTGCAACCGTTCCAGTGACTGTCGCTGTTTCACGGTTTGTCTTGGACCCGTTTTCAGGACCCGTGATTGCAAGCTCCGGTGCTGCCTGGTCGAGCACCACTGTTACAGGCTCTGACGGATCTGTCGTTCCATTGTCAGTGGAAGCTTTCGCTGTTAAGACATTCTCTCCATCATTCAGACTGATATCCACAGCGAAGGTTCCTTCAGCTGTAGCGGTAGTAGTGGCCACTTCTTCGCCATTATTCAATACATGTACTGTTGTGGTAGGAGCTGCATTTCCTTCTACCGTAACAGTCTCTTCATTTGTATAAGATCCGTCTGCAGGGGAAGTGATGCTAGGTGCTGTCACTTCAAAGTTCACTCTTGCACGGATCATGTAGTTACCTTCCTCTTCAGGTGCTGGGGACCATGCGCCTCCAACCAATTGCCAGCTGCGAGCAGCATTCTCGCCATCTTCATCAGTAGCAAGCCCAGGCGTATTCGGGTTCGGATGGGACTGGATGTATACCATGTAGAAGTCCTGTTCTACAATGATACCGTGTTCAGATAGATCAACATCTGTCCATTCCCCATTTCGAAGTGCCGTTGCATCGAATGGACCAGCCAGCTTCTGACCTGGCGCTCCATCTGCACCTGATGCATCATATACTTCGACTTGGAATGCAGTACCACCAGGAACCGGCCATTCCGTATCCCAGAAGCGGAACAAACCGCCAGTTACAAGGGCACTGTTTTGTCCTTCAGGAAGAGACATTTTTACTGCCCAACCGTTTCCGGCATCGTAGAATGCACGTGCATTTTCTGCAGTGCCAT
Organism: Sutcliffiella sp. NPDC057660; assembly: GCF_042800035.1. Lineage (NCBI taxonomy): Bacteria > Bacillati > Bacillota > Bacilli > Caryophanales > Bacillaceae > Sutcliffiella > Sutcliffiella sp. NPDC057660. The sequence goes on along the minus strand of NZ_JBHVHV010000015.1, from coordinate 87,005 downwards.
CATCATAGCCGATTTCACCAGGGTAGCCGATGAATGGACGAAGCTCCACATCAAGTGCTGTTTCGCCGTTCGGCTCTACGCTGACTGGGATATTTTCACTGTAGAAGGAAGGAGCCATGACACGCAATGTGTAATCTCCCTCGTAAGCAGTGATAGAGTAGTTTCCGTTCTCATCTGTTGTAACAGGTGCAATAGCTGCATCCTCTACAAGCATTAATGTAGCATTTGCAATCGGATCACCTGTGGCACTGTTTGTAACAGTACCAGTTAGTGTACCTTGAGGGATTTCCTCTAGGACAAAGTTTGCGACTGCTTCCCCATCTGCCGGGATATCCACTGTTTGCTCAGCAGGGTAGTAGCCATAACTCTCCGCTTTAACAGTATAGCTTCCGGCTGCATGGAGCAATTCATATTGGCCATTTGCAGGGTTCGTATTTACCGTTCTGTCGGTCTCTACAACCGTTACCTGGGCACTTAAAGGTAGTGCTGCAGGGTTGAATTCTTCTTTTGATTCATCCGTTTCAACAGGAGTTGCTGCAGGATGGATCTTATCTGGGTTCACTTGCTCTTCCTTCAGTTCTACTGAACTTTCTTTTTGTAAGCCAAGCTGAGATTTGACAGCAGCTTCAGCGGCATTTGATTCAGCTGAAAGTGCTACATCATCAATATACCAGCCTGCTCGTACCACGCTTCCATCGGTTGTAACGTTAAAGCCGATATAGATGCGTTGTCCTGCATATGCGGACAGGTCGACTTCCCGTGCCTGCCACTCCGTAGTCACACCGTCAAAACGGAGAAGCTGTGTCCAGTTTTCCTGATCAGTGGAAACAAACACATGGGCAAAATCATAACGTGTTTCAAGGTTATGCCAGTTCATGAACTGCAGATAGGCTGCACTGTCTGCCGGCAGGTCCACAGGAGGCATCACAAGTGTCATGTTGGCACTGTTCCCGTAATTTCCTTCAAGATTAGTAGCATAGACTTTTTCTCCGGAGTTGGCAGCACCAGGTCCGCTCGTTGGGGCACCCCATTGCCAAGAATTTACCGTCCCGAAGGAATACCAGCCAATTGGATCTGATTCAAAGTCCTCGGAATACCCAAGTGAAATACCTGGTTGAACACTGACTTCATACGTATCGGAAGTAACTTCATTTCCTCCGAAATCGACAATTACCCATTTGTAGGATACAGATGGTTCTGCGATGACTTCACCTGGAATGGAAGCAGTGTAGACGGCATCACTATAGTTGCCGGATGCACGTTCAGCATCGATATTCACCCAACTGCCATCCTGAGACAGATATTGAAGTGTAACAGAAGAAATACTGACATTATCCTGGACGTTGATGCTTAACGGTAAATTCATTCCAGCATATGTTTCTGCCGGGGCTGTATGTTCAAAAGTAGGAGCTTCATCGTCTTCTCCATCTTTTGCAACCTGCCCTTTGATTTTCCCTAAGCCAGAGATGATGGAGGATACTGCATCGAATGCATTCACAATTCCATGCCCATATCCATTGTTTGGAGTTTCAGGGAATGCGGAGTCGGTTCTAGGTGTCGCTGTGGTCATTAATATTTCCTCAATGTCACTGATAGTCAAGGAGGAATTGACTTGTTTAAGCAAGGCTACCACACCGGCAACATGCGGGCTTGCCATGGATGTTCCACTGGCAGCACCATATTGATTGCCCGGGAAGGAAGATCGAACGCCTACCCCTGGTGCAGAAACTTCCGGTTTAATTTCCTCATAAGGAGATGGACCTTGCAGGGAGAAGCTTGCCAGATTCATATTTACATCTGTTGCTCCAGTTGCAAAGGATTCAGGGTAGTTACCAGGATTGGAAACAGATCCCGGTCCACCAGGATTTCCTGCACGAGTGTTCCCTGCAGCAAATGCCGGGAAGATTTCAGTAGCTGTCCATGCTTGAACCATAGGACGGTACCACTCATCAAGTCCTGCACCGCCACCCCAAGAGTTGTTTACAACATCTGGAGCCATAGCAGGATTTGGTACACCATTTGCATCTTTTGGTGCAAGGATCCATTCACCTGCAGAAAGCAAGGCAACATCGGTTCCGCCTGAAGGAGTGAACGCTTTAACTGCAATCCATTTTGCTCCAGGTGCCACACCGATCTGGTTGGAACCGTTTGGCTCAGAACCAGTCATCGTACCGGTAACATGCGTTCCATGCCCGTCATCATCATAAGGAGTTGATTGGTTGGCAGGAGTTGCATCAAACCAGTTATACTCATGACTAGGACTGGTTGGGTTGTTGGCATCGTATCCACGATATTTCTCTACCAACGCTGGGTGATTCCACTGGACACCTGTGTCGATACTTGCGACAACAGTTCCGGTTCCATCCACTCCCATTTCCCAAGCCTGTGGAGCTCCAATTTGAGCCACGCCCCACTCGATATTCTCCAAACCTGCAGCCGGCTTTTCGTTTTCTGCCGCCAGGCCGACACTATTTGATTTTTGTGCTTCAATTTGTGGATCAAGCTGCCTTGTTTCGTTAGGAAGAAGTTTGTCCACTTCTGGAAACTGAGCAAGCATTTCCATTACTTCTTTTGTAGCAGTGACAGCCATTCCGTTCACCACGTAGAAAGATTGGATGTCCTTGGCATTTCCGGCTTCAACTTCTTTTTCAAGAAATTCTTTTACACTCACTTGAGTTTCGATTGCAGTTGCTCTCAGCTCAGAAACAACCGCATTTCTTTTCATCAGCTTTTCCTGGTTTGCAGTGGCAGCCTTTGCTTTTGCTGATTGAGCTGCTTTGTTTGCTACCGCCATTGTGTCAACCTGCTCCTTGAACTTGATAAGGAAAGTGACTTTTTCACCGTCCTTGGAGAACTGTGTCGACAGGCGATCAGGAATTTTGCTGGCCGCTACTTCATTCGACGCTCCCGATAAGGAGACAGTGGCACTTTTTCCTTGTGCAGCCGCTTTGTTAAGCGTGAAACTTGGGACGATCAAAAGTAAACACATAAAGATACTGAATACTCTAGCCTTATTACGTTTCCTTCTCATTCAACATCCCCCTCAAATTTGTATGATAAACCTTACGCCATGCATCCCCCTTTCTTTGACAAAATCCTTCTACCATTTAATTTGCGAGAATGGTAGAATCCGGCCGATTAACTAGAAAAAGCCGGTATATGTAGGTTTTTCTAAGTTGACAATTTAAGAGTAAATAAGAAATCAGAAGAAGAATGTCGAAATAAGAAGATATAAATCTGAATATTCTAAAAATGATTCTTTTGGTATAGTTGGATTATTTTGGATGGTAAAATAGTACATGAATGCATAGATATCCAAAACGAAGAAATAATGTAAAAATATTCTATTGAACCCAGTTTTAATAGGGTATCTTCCATACTACTTAGGTAGTAGAAGTGATAGGCACTAATAACTAGGTCTAAATAAAATGAAAGAATTGAAGTAAAATCGAGCTATTATTACTAATACAAGTATTCCTACAAGAATAAAGCAACGTCATATAAGCGAAAGGAACTAGGGGAAGGAAGAAATGAAAGAGGCTTTACTACTAGTTTTCAGATGAAGGGGTATTATTTTCCTATCTAACGGAAAAGGTAGAAATGGAAAATTTCAAAACTCCATAGAAAAAAGGGGAAAAGGGGCTTTCCCGTTACACGCTGTCTATTTTTGTTGTACAATAAAGGTTGACTTAAATGAGAGAAGGGAATGTTCCTCATGGAGAAAATGACCGTCCAAAAAATCAGGCGGATGTTGGAAGACAAACTATCCAATCCCAATTGGACTTTTACATATGATAGAGAACAAGAGTCACTTCGAGTAGAAGATAAGGAAACCAAAAAAGGGATCAATGTTTCCCTTCAAGGTGTTCTTGCAAAATACGAACAGAATGATGACCAAAAAGCCATCGAAGAGTACGTATATTATGTTAAGGAAGCACTAACGAGCATGAGGGTGCCGATTCAGTTGAATGGAGCGGAACGCCACATCTATCCGGTAATAAGGTCCACTTCCTTCCCGACTTCAAGCAATGATATTCCACTTGTATATGATGAGCATACGGCTGAAACGCGCATCTATTATGCAGTGGATCTTGGGAAATCCTATAAACTGATAGATGAGAAGCTGCTTCAGAAAGAGAATCTGGAAAAGAAAACGATCAAAGAGATGGCAATGTTTAATGTTCGCTCGCTCCCAACGAACGTGAAAGAGGATGCAGTAGCAGGCAACACTTTTTATTTCGTCCGCTCTAATGACGGATACGATGCGAGCAGAATCCTGAATGATAGCTTTCTGGATTCCTTCAAAAAACGGATCACAGGAACCATGACGGTGGCTGTACCCCATCAGGATGTACTGATAGTTGCTGACATTCAAAATGAGGTAGGGTATGATGTACTTGCTGAATTGACCATGAGCTTCTTTGTGAATGGCAAAATTCCGATAACGGCTCTTTCTTTCCTATATGAAGAAGGAGAACTGGAACCGATTTTCATTCTAGGGAAAAATAATAAGGATACAAAAAGGAAAGAAGGGGATTACACATGAATGTATTCTATAATAAAGAAGGTATAGGAGATACCCTTCTTATTTACATAAAAGATATAGAACTGAAAAATAGGACCTTTGAAAAAAAGGGAGACGTAGCAACCATCCTGGACAGCGAAACGAAAGAAGTGGTAGGCTACAATATTTTTGAAGCTTCCAAGTATGTCGAAGTGGAGCAGTTTAAGGGCCAAGTGGAACTTACAGAAGAATTGGTCGGAAAAATCAATGACGCTTTTAAAGAAAACAGAGTGCAGGAAAGTTTTTCTGCTGATCTTAGCCCCAAGTTTGTCGTAGGTCTTGTGGTGGAAAAGGAAAAGCATCCAAACGCTGACAAGCTGAGTGTATGCAAAGTGGACGTTGGCACTGAAGTGCTGCAGATCGTTTGTGGCGCTCCTAACGTAGACAAGGGACAGCATGTCGTAGTAGCTAAGGTCGGGGCGGTTATGCCAAGCGGCCTGAGTATCAAGGATGCAGAATTGCGTGGGGTCGCCTCATATGGAATGATCTGTTCCGCCAAAGAATTGGACCTGCCGGATGCACCTGCCGAAAAAGGGATTTTAGTTCTTGATTCCGATGAGTACAAAGCCGGACAGCCTTTCGGGAAGTAAAAATCAAAGAAAATACCACTAGACCGTTCTAGTGGTATTTTTGGCTAGGCTCTTTTCGTAAAGTTTGTTGCTTATGTCCGTAAAAAATCGGCTTTTGGATTTTTTACAGCATTTCTCCCTATAGTATTCAACGAGAATTAAATCTAGCATCAGGGAAAAGAGCACGAGAGCAAGTAATATAACGTGTTTAAGTTGTATACGTCAAAAGCAACAATATATGCGAAAACGGCTCTGGCTAAAATAACGTACGAAAGAGTGTGATAGATGTGAACTGGTTTAAAAAGCTGTTTGCTCAGCTTAATGATGATGTAGAGCAGGAGAGAATTGAGCAGAGTTATGCTAAGAAACCGGAACAGAAGAATATGCAGGCGAGAATTTCCTATCAGTATCCCAATGGCAAGTTTCGCTTTCCGTTAATACCTGATGGAGAAAAGGCTGTGATGGAACCGCCTCCGCAAGTGGCAGCAAGAAAGAAAAAGGAAACTGCGTCTTCAAGCATGAAGCAGGTTTCAGAGCCAACGTTAAAAGAACAGATAAAAAAAGAAGCTGCACCTCCCAAAAAGGTTATTCAAAAGAAAGTGGAACCGAACTGGAAGGAGAAGAAGCCATTTCACCCAACTGAAGTGGTGTCCCCGGTATATGGATATAGCCTTCGTCCACCTGCAAGTAAAAAAGTGGAGGAGGAAATTCCGGAGATCGAATTGGAAAGTCTCAGCTTCGCAGGACAGAACAATCCAGTAAACGTAGATCCTATCATGGAAGAGACATTGACTATTAAAGAGGACTCTTTTGGCATATCGGAGACGGAGAAGGAAAAAGTGCAAGCGTTCAGCTTTGGCCTGTTGAAAGAAAAGCCGGAAAATAACAGGCATATCGAAGAGGAAGAAACGAATTTTGTGGAACAAACTCCGAAAAGTGAAAAGTTTAAGAGCAATGCCGAGCTTGAAGTGGATCACTACCGCAAAGAACATGAAACACCAATTGAGGCAGCTCCGGAGAACAAGGACTACTACGAGTTTTATCCAATAGTAGAAGAGACGGTTTCACAACTAGAAGAAGAGACTGCACCGGAGTTGGAAGAACAGGCGGAAACCTTGGAACCAATCGAAGAAAAAGTTTTGAACGATGCCGCGATGGAACCAGAAGAGCCTGAATCCTCACCAATACAAAAGAGTGAACCTGTCAGAAGCCCAAAACGAGAGTCGGAAAATGATAGAAATAAAGAATACAAGAGACAGCATATTCCCTATAATGTGATTATGCTGAAGCAGGATAAACGCACCTTGGAAAAACGAAAAACTGAAGAGGTACAGCCTGAATACTATCGAAAGCCACCTATCCACCTTCTGAATATTCCACCACAGCATTCAGAGGATGATCGTGAATGGGTGGTGGACCAAAGAAGGCTGCTTGATGAGACACTGCATCATTTCAGAGTAGGGGCGAAGGTTGTAAAAGCAACACAGGGGCCCTCTGTGACACAATTTGAAGTGCAGCCTGAACCTGGAGTAAAGGTGAATAAAATTACAAACCTAAGTGATGATATCAAGCTTAGCCTATCTGCAAGGGATATCAGGATGGAAGCGCCGATCCCAGGGAAAAACACAATCGGAATAGAGGTTCCGAACCGTGTGAGTAAACCGGTACTTATCAGGGAGATACTCAGACACCCATCATTCATACAGAATGCTTCACCCTTAACGGTTGCCATGGGACTCGACATTTCCGGCCAGCCGGTTGTACTGGACCTGCAGAAGATGCCTCATGGACTGATTGCAGGAGCAACTGGTTCCGGAAAAAGCGTATGTGTGAATTCCATTATCATGAGCTTGCTCTATAAGAGTACTCCGGATGAAGTGAAGCTTTTGCTCATCGATCCGAAAATGGTCGAGTTGACGCCATATAATCATATTCCTCATCTCGTCAGCCCGGTTATCACAGATGTAAAGGCTGCGACCGCTGCATTGAAGTGGGCGGTAGAGGAGATGGAAAGAAGATATGCCCTGTTCGTCCATGCAGGTGTAAGGGATATTGCCAAATATAATGAAGGCGCCAAAAAGCATAAACAGGAAACCTTGCCTTATATGGTCATTATCATCGATGAGCTCGCTGATTTGATGATGATGGCGCCAAGTGACGTAGAGGAGGCAATCTGCCGTATTGCCCAAAAAGCGAGAGCGTGCGGAATGCACCTTCTTATTGCGACTCAGAGACCTTCCGTTGATGTCATTACCGGTTTGATCAAAGCGAATATTCCAACTCGTATCGCCTTCTCTGTATCGTCCCAAGTGGATTCCAGAACCATCATCGATATAGGCGGGGCGGAAAGGCTTCTTGGCAGAGGGGATATGCTGCTTTTGGAAAATGGAGCTCCAAAGCCAATCCGGGTGCAAGGAAACTTTGTTTCGGATGAAGAAATTGAAAAAGCGGTATCACACGTCAGAAAAGAACAAAAACCCACTTACCTGTTTGAACAGACGGAATTGCTCAAAGAGAGCTATGTTCAGGAGGAAGACGAGTTGTTCCTCGAGGCATGTCAGTTTGTGGTGGACCAGAATGTCGCTTCCACATCCAGCCTTCAGCGCAGATTCAGAATCGGCTACAACCGAGCTGCCAGATTGATGGAACTGATGGAAGATCAGGGAGTCATATCCGGTCCGAAAGGGAGTAAGCCCCGTGATGTATTAGTCTCCGAGGAAGAACTGGTAACAAGGCAAGAAGCGGAGTAATAATGAATTCATGCAGGAAAAGTTGTAAATGGATATAAACTTCTTATAATATAGATAATAGTTAATAAGACAAGCAAAGGCGGGTTGGGCATCTGTCCTGGCCGCCTAAGACCAAGTAACCATTTTCATTATTTAACAGCTGTTAAATAGGGGACGTAAGGAGCTTTTTGGATGAAAGAAATAGAGTTAAAGCTACAAGGGAAAATCAAAAGGTTGACTAATCGTACATTCAAATTTGATGAACGTGTGAAAGAGGGCTGGTTTTCCGCAGTCTATTTCTTGAAAACGCGTGAAATTGTACGTGCCTATAAACCTGACAATATTGTTACCATGCAATTTTTCCAAAAAGAGCACGCAGTACTCTGTGGAACGGACGAAGTAATCGCCTTGATAAAAACATTTGCAGATGACCCCGATTCCCTGGAAATATACTCACTGAAGGATGGAGATAAAATAAGTCCTTTTGAGACGGTACTTACAATCACAGGGCCTTATCAGAATTTTGGGTTCCTTGAGGGTGTAATCGATGGCATACTGGCAAGGCGCACTTCAGTTTCGACAAATGTGTATAATGTGGTCAAGGCTGCAGGGCAGAAGCCTGTCATCTTTATGGGAGACCGCGACGACCACTTCACGCAGCAAGCAGGGGACGGATATGCTGCTCATATCGGCGGTTCCACAGCCCAGGCTACACATGCGATGAACGAGTGGTGGGGGAAAAAGGGAATGGGAACGATGCCTCATGCCCTTATCCAGCTTTTTAATGGAGATGTAGTCGAAGCATCCAAGGCATATCATGAAAAGTTTCCTGAGGATGATCTGCTAGTACTGGTTGATTACAACAATGATGTTATTACAGACGCCCTGAAGGTAGCCAGAGTCTTTGGAGACAAACTCAAAGGTGTTCGGATTGATACATCCAGAACGATGATTGATCAACACTTCATACGAAACCAGGATGTATTGGGCACGTTTGATCCACGTGGAGTGAATGGACCATTGGTATTTGCATTAAGGGAAGCACTCGATAAGGAAGGCTTTCAGCATGTGAAAATTGTGGTAAGTGGAGGTTTCAATCAACAGAGGATCATGGAATTTGAAGAACAGAAGGTTCCGGTGGACATCTATGGCATCGGAGGAAGTCTGCTGAAAATCTCTATTGGGTTTACCGGTGACAATGTCATGCTGAACGGAGAACCTCAAGCAAAAGCTGGACGGAAATATCGTTTCAATGAACGTTTGGAAAAAGTTGATTAATATCTTCATAAAGCCTTTTTGAAAACTGATGGAACGATGATTCTATCAGTTTTTCTCCCCCTAGTGGACCATAGGTACTTTACTGCATTCCTTTGATAAAGTGGAGTATAACTGAATTTCATGCTATAATAACAAGTTGTTGGGCAAAAAATTAGTATACATATGGTTTGATGGCTTTCGAATGAGGGAATTATCACTTTGAGATATAAATCATATACTGTAACTATTCGAAGTTACGGAGGCTTTGCCTACAAATAAAAAACTACTATTCGATTCGACTGCAAGGAAGGGTGCTGCAGACGGATTATATATAGATAAATGTTGGAGGTTTTTTCATGACCATTTATCATTTTGTTGGTATTAAAGGTACAGGAATGAGTGCTTTAGCTGGTATTCTTCACGATATGAAATTCGAAGTTCAAGGTTCGGATATTGAAAAGAAATTCTTTACCCAAAAAGGTCTGGAAGAAAAAGGTATAACCATCCTTCCTTTCGATAAGGACAATGTAAAAGATAACATGACAGTAATAGCAGGGAATGCTTTTCCTGATACACATGAAGAAATTGTGGCGGCGCATGAATTGAATATTCCTGTCATCCGGTACCCACAATTTCTTGGCCAGTTCATGGAGAAATTCACAAGTGTTGCTGTAACAGGCGCTCATGGGAAAACATCCACAACAGGATTGCTGGCTCATGTTATCCAAGGAGCAAAGCCGACTTCCTTCCTGATCGGGGACGGTACTGGCCGAGGTGCAGAGGACAGCGAATATTTCGTATTCGAGGCATGTGAATACAAAAGACACTTCCTATCCTATCACCCTGATTATACAATCATGACAAACATTGATTTTGACCATCCGGACTATTTCGGAAGCATTGATGATGTCTTCAATGCATTCCAGGAAATGGCCCTGCAAGTCAAGAAAGGGATCATCGCCTGTGGAGATGACGAGTATCTGCAGAAGATCCAAGCAAAGGTTCCGGTAATCTATTATGGCTTAGGGGAAGAGAACGACTTCCAGGCAAGACATATCGAGAAGAGCACAGAAGGAACCACCTTCGACGTATTTGTCCGCAATAATCATTATGCCACGTTCAAGATTAATGGTTATGGCGATCATAATATCATGAACTCCTTGGCTGTTATTGCTCTATGCCATTACGAAGGAGTACCTGTTGACGTAATCCAGAGCCAATTGCTCACTTTCGGTGGAGTAAAACGCAGATTTTCAGAAAAAGTGGTCGGTTCCCAGGTGCTGATCGATGATTACGCCCATCATCCAACAGAAATTCGTGCAACAATTGAAGCGGCGAATCAAAAGTACCCGGATCGAGAAGTAATCGCAGTTTTCCAACCACATACATTCACTAGAACTCAGACGTTCCTGAATGAGTTTGCTGAAAGTCTGGGCGGTGCAGACTTTGTCTACCTATGTGACATCTTCGGTTCTGCAAGGGAAAACCAGGGCAAGCTGAGTATTAACGATTTGAAAGAAAAAATCGAACAGGCAGAAATCCTGAGTGAAGAAGGAACAGAGATGTTGGCACGACATGAAAATGCTGTCATCATTTTCATGGGTGCAGGGGACATCACTAAATTCCAGGAAGCTTATGAGAAGCTGCAGGCTACGGAAACGAATTAAGCTAATATGAATATTGAAAGAGAATGAGGTAGTAAGTATACCTTGTTCTCTTTTTTGTTTTCAGGGGATGGACTTACAGGGTGGCAGGTTTTTCGTAGATTGTGTAGTGGGAAGAGCAGGTTGAGACCACCATTCGTCCGAAAGAAAGGAATGGTGGTATCAAAAGCAATATTTGAGACCGCCATTCGTCCAAAAGTAAGTAATGGCGGTAACAAAAGCCATGTTTGAGACCGCCATTCGTCCAAAAGTAAGTAATGGCGGTAACAAAAGCAATATTTGAGACCGCCATTCGTCCAAAAGTAAGTAATGGCGGTAACAAAAGGCATGTTTGAGACCGCCATTCGTCCAAAAGTAAGTAATGGTGGTAACAAAAGCCATGTTTGAGACCGCCATTCGTCCAAAAGTAAGTAATGGCGGTAACAAAAGCCATATTTGAGACCACCATTCCCCCAGAAACAAAGAATGGTGGTAACAAAAGCAATATTTGAGGCCTCCATTCCCCCAGAAACAAAGAATGGTGGTAACAAAAGCCATGTTTGAGACCGCCATTCCCCCAGAAACAAAGAATGGCGGTAACAAAAGCAATATTTGAGACCGCCATTCGTCCAGAAACAAAGAATGGTGGTAACAAAAGCCATGTTTGAGACCGCCATTCGTCCAGAAACAAAGAATGGTGGTAACAAAAGCCATGTTTGAGACCGCCATTTGTCCAAAAGTAAGTAATGGCGGTAACAAAAGCCATGTTTGAGACCGCCATTCGTCCAAAAGTAAGTAATGGTGGTAACAAAAGCCATGTTTGAGACCGCCATTCCCCCAGAAACAAAGAATGGTGGTAACAAAAGCAATATTTGAGGCCACCATTCCCCCAGAAACAAAGAATGGTGGTAACAAAAGCCATGTTTGAGATCGCCATTTGTCCAGAAACAAAGAATGGTGGTCTCAAAAAGCATGGCTGAGACCAAGACCAAACCTACCTAGGTCGCTAATGTAAAAAAGCCAATGAACCATCTGAACAACAAAAAAGGACCCGCCCCACCAATATTACTACGGTGAGCACGAATCCATTTATTCTATGAAAGAATCTATTTCAAATTCTCCGGATTTAAGCTCTCCAGTTCCGGAATGACAAAACGGCCATCTTTGCGGATCAGTACATCATCAAAGTAGATTTCTCCTCCGCCATATTCAGGGCGCTGGATCATGACCATATCCCAGTGGATATCGGAGTCGTTTCCATTGTAGGCATCCTCATATGCCTGACCTGGAGTGAAGTGGAAGCTACCGTCAATTTTCTCATCGAACAGGATATCCTGCATCGGGTGCTGAATATAAGGGTTCACACCGATTGCAAATTCACCGATATAGCGTGCACCTTCGTCCGTGTCAAAGATTTTGTTGATGCGGTCGGAATCATTTGCAGATGCTTCTACGATTTTCCCGTCTCTGAAAGTCAATTTGACATTTTCATAAGTGAATCCCTGGTAAGGTGAAGGAGTATTGTAGGAGATGGTTCCATTTACGGAATCTCTTACTGGACAAGTATAGACTTCACCGTCAGGAATATTCATTTCCCCTGCACATTTAATTGCCGGGATATCCTTGATGGAGAAGCTTAGATCTGTGCCTTCGCCTGTAATGCGCACTTTATCCGTTTTATTCATAAGGGAAACCAGTGCATCCATTGCGTCGCTCATTTTCCCGTAATCAAGGTTGCAAACGTCAAAGTAGAAGTTTTCAAAGCCTTCAGTACTCATTTTTGCAAGCTGAGCCATGGAAGCATTCGGGTATCTAAGAACAACCCATTTCGTTTTCGGTACACGGATGTCACGGTGAACCTTTTTGCCGACTGTGCTTCCTTGGATTTTCTGCTTTTCATCCGGTACATCGGAAAGTTCACTGATGTTATCGCCGGAACGCAATCCAATATATGCGTCCATATTTTTCATGACATTTGCTTCGAAATCAGCCTTCATGTTAAATTGTTCTTCCTGGGCACCCATAAGCAGGGCACGATCTACTTGTACATCCTTTAAGGATACGAACGGGTAGCCGCCAGCTTTGTATGCCTCTTCCACCAAGGCCACAACGAGCTCTCGTTGAAGACCGAAGTTTTCAATAAGCACTTTTTCACCTTTTTGCAATTTAACCGAGTAATTTATCAGGTTTTTGGCTAAAGTTTGAATGCGAGGATCTTTCACATGTATTGCCCCCTAATTAATGAAGTTTAGTATGTAACCATTTTATTGTAACCGAATTCACGGAGTTTGTTTAATTTTTTTGATTTTCCAGCAGCAGAAATTTTTTTATAAAATGTACAATTTGCGCATTTTCTAGCAGGGATTTTGTCTTTCTCATAGAATAAGAAGTGGTATAAGATGTTTAAACTTTATCATGTGGGGTAAACAACTAGTATGCAAATATTCAGCAGGAGGTGTCAGATTTGATCGACTTGCTCTACGTGAGTGCCATTATCGTAGCAATTGCATTTTTAGTATTAGTAATTTTTGTTTCGAAAACTCTTCGTTCTGTGCAGGGTACATTGGATCAGGTTGCAGGTACTCTTGGAAGTATCGAAAAGCAGATGCAGGGAATCACGACAGAGACGGAGCAGATATTACATAAAACCAACGTTTTGATGGATGATATTCAAGATAAATCGCAGCAGCTTAATACGGTTGTGACAGCCGTTAAGGATGTTGGTACTTCCATTCAAGGGTTTAATCATTCCGTAACACGGTTATCAAATAATGTAGCACATCAATTGGATCAGAATCAGGACAAGGTTTCCCAGGTGGTTCAATGGTCCAATGTTGCAATGGAGCTTGTGGAAAAATGGAATGAGAAAAAACAGAAAAACAAAATCAACAAATTATGAGGAGGAATCGGAAATGAGTAACGAAGAAATGAACAAAAACAATGATGGAATCAACACAAAGGACTTTTTAATCGGTACATTGATTGGTGGAATCGTTGGAGCGACAACTGCACTTTTCCTAGCGCCTAAATCAGGTAGAGAGCTTCGTGAAGACATTACCGATCAAGCTACTCAATTGAAGGAAAGAACAGATAACTGGAAACAGCAAGCAACTGATTTTTCAACAGACTTGGCTGAGCAGGCGCGTGAGAAGTCCAATCAATTAACAAAGGCCATCACAGACCAGACACAGCAAGTAATGGATAAAGTGAAGCAGCTGAAAGATAGAAACGGTGATGTTTCTTCAGATCTTCAGGATCAGGTTCAGGAAATCATCTCCGAGGCGGCGACTGCAATTGAAAGCGGCTCTGATGAAATGACGGATGAAGTGAAAAAGAAGCTTGAAGATACAAAAGCTGCATTGGAAGATGTGGAGAAGCAATTGACTGAAACTAAATAACTTGAGTATAAAGCGGCGAAGTGATATGATAACTTCGCCGTTTTTAATTCGGAATAATCAAGAGGATGGTGTAATTCTATGAGTAAAACGTTGGTTCAATCTGTTGAACAATTTGAAGAGCTGGCAAAGGAAAATGGTACGTTCCTATTATTTAAGAACAGTACAACATGCCCGATAAGCCATGCTGCATATGAGGAGTTTGAAAACTTCGCTGCCGACCACAATGAGATTCCTTTGTACTATTTGCATGTACAGGAAGCCAGAGCCTTATCAAACTATATTGCAGAGATATATGGCATCAAACATGAATCTCCACAGGCACTTCTTTTCAAAGACGGAAAAGTTGTATGGAATGCTTCCCATTGGAAAATCACGTACTCTTCTCTTGGGGAAAATGTAAAATAAAAACGAACGGGCCCATGCTGCTCGTTCGTTTTTTTGTATTATTGGTACACCTTTTTCTCCCACTTGATATCGAGCACATCCCCTTGTTCAATGAAATCATAGAAAGAGGAATCAGACTCATTTTTTTGAAGTATAAAAGAGCCTGCTCCGTGTGGCTTTTCTATTTCTACAAATCGGAAAATATCCTGGAAGATAAACGGCTCTTTTCGTCTCACCATTAGCTGAAGATGATCTCCGTTGGATAGTGTATCATCTTCCGTCAACAGTTCTCCATTCCGATAAAATTCAAGCAGCGTTTTATGAAGGACTATCTTTTCCCCGTTATAAGTGACAGCTATCTCCTGCCTTGTTTCATAGTTTTGAATCATGGACACCATTCTGACAGTCGGATGTGAACCATCTTTCCATTCAATTTCATCTCCTGGCGAAAAGCTGTCCTGGAATGTGGCTTTGGTTCCATTTACATAAAGTTTCTTAGAAAAATGCTCGAACTTTGTTTTTTCATCGTTCAGATAAAGAACAAAAGGAGAAAAATCCTCTTCTTCATTTTGACCAAGATGCGTCAGTAACTCCCTAATGCTAGAAGGATAATGGAATACAATTCTATCCCGGTCTTTTAAGTCACTGGCCAGAGAGGCAGCTTCCCCGTTGATGAGAAGAGTCGGCTCTATGATCAGAGTTTTGCCATTGATTATTACCGGATAACTTGGTAGATCCTCGCCTATGACATCTCTGACTGCAGCGGTTGCGTTCACGCCGTCCACTCCTCTTATCACCTCAATGGAATCACCGTTCTGGATGGTATCAAAGCTTTGGACGAGCTCCCCGTTCTTGTATATTTCAGGGGCTGTCCCAAGGCTACCGGGCAGTGTGATGCTTTTCTGGTTAACGGTAACCATCAAGGCAAGCCCTGGTTTTCCTACCAGTTTGTTGATGGAAACACCAGCTGCCAACAGACTGTCGCCTATTGTCAGCTTTTTCACATCAAATAGTCGTACCTGCAGATCATTGACAGTGACAGAGACATATTCGATCGGTTTTTGCTTTGCGGCTATTGCAATGCCGACAGGAGTGACAAATTCAGGACCAGTGATGGAAATGTCCGATTTTTGAAGCTGAGGGATGGCATCCACCCCACGAATTGCCACACGGTTCTCAGGTAGATCCAGGTAATGGGCAATCATGGAGGTTAGGGTGGGCGTTAAGCTTCCTCCGCCAACAAGCATGACTGCCTTTGGTGATTGCCTATTATTCTGATGCTTGATTTCATCTGTAATGGCTTTTGCCAGTTTATCAATGAAAGGCTTTATGTGATCAATCATCGAATCTTTCGTAAGAGTATGTTCAAAACCCAGAATATCGGTGAAGGTAATTATGTCTTTATGTATCATATCTCGTTTTGCCAGTTCAGCTTGAGGGAAATCCAATAAGAATTGATCGCTTAATCCCTCTGTAATCTCATCTCCAGCAACAGGGACCATTCCATAGGCAGTAACGGTTCCATCCCTTGTAATGGCAACATCCGAGGTCCCAGCACCGATATCTACAAGTGCAACGTTCAGGCGGCGCATGCTGGGTGGGATCAGCACATTGATTGCCGCTATCGGTTCAAGGGTCAATGCTTCCAACTGTAGGTTTGCCCGCTGCAATGCTGAGATGAGGGACTCCACCACTATTTTCGGTAAGAAGGTGGCAATGACCTCTGTTGAAGCAATCTCACCTCTTTGATCAAGAAGGCTTCCGATTTCCTGGCCATCCAAGTAATAGCGGAGAATCGAATATCCTACACAGAAATATTGATTGGCGGAATCCTGCTGATCGTTCAATAGCTGGGCTTGAGCTTCTTGTACAGCTGCCAGCTCCAATAGGAAAATATCATTTTCTGTAAAAAGTGATTTCCCTTTAATGTTCTGGGTTGAATGGGCGGTCTGCGTTTTTAGGGCTCTACCCGCAGCTGCCACACAAACTTTCGTAAGTGGACCATGGTTTTTTTCCAGTTCCATTTTTACATATTCGATCACCTTGGAAACTGCTAATATATCGTGTATCTGCCCATCCAGCATAGCGCGTTCCTCATGCTCTTTTGTCACCATATCAAGGACCTTGAACTGTTCATTCTGCTGTTCCAATAATAGTCCGACCACTGATCTTGTCCCAATATCCAATGCAAAGACTTTCGAGTTACCCTTCAAAATAGGTACACCTTCCTCTATATAAGGTCATATAATACTTTATCGCTTAAAAGCGTTTAATTATTAAAGAGATTTTTCGTGACAATCACTGGTTGTTCGTTTATAATAACTAATTAATAGAAATGTACCATAACTTGGTGCTGTTATAAATAAGCTCTTTTCGTAAAGTTTGTTGCTTCTGACCGTAAAAAATCGGTTTTTGGATTTTTTACAGAGATTAACTTCGCATAATTTAAGAATTTTGTTAACTGATACACCGGAAAGAGCACGAAGGAATGTATATTTCCGTGTTTGGGTTGTATTCGTCATAAGCAACAATTTCTGCGAAAAAGGCCTATAAATAAGGAAAGGATGAATTAAAATGAGTCATAACGAACTAGACGCCCTGCGAAAACAAGTAGAAGAACTTAACTTACAACTATTAGAGGTCATCAATAAGCGTGGTGAGCTTGTACAGGAAATTGGGAAGCTCAAGGAAGCGCAAGGTGTAAATCGATATGACCCTGTGCGAGAAAGAAAGATGCTCGACCTGATTACGGAACATAATGATGGTCCATTCGAGACATCTACCTTGCAGCATCTTTTCAAGGAAATTTTCAAAGCTGGACTTGAACTCCAAAAGGATGATCATAGAAAAGCTCTATTGGTATCCAGGAAGAAAAAACCGGAAGATACTATTGTCGATGTAAAAGGTGTAAAAATAGGCGACGGTTCTCAACACTTCATCATCGGACCATGCGCAGTGGAAAGCTACGAGCAAGTGGCTCAAGTGGCACAGGCTGCCAAAGCACAAGGAATCAAACTATTGCGTGGTGGAGCATTCAAGCCAAGAACATCACCTTACGATTTCCAAGGACTCGGACTTGAGGGCTTGAAAATCCTGAAGCGTATCGGCGATGAATTTGATATGGCAATCATCAGTGAAATCATCAATCCTGCAGATATCGAAACCGCATGTGATTATGTGGACGTGATCCAAATTGGTGCACGCAACATGCAGAACTTCGAATTATTGAAGGCTGCTGGTGCTGTAAGAAAGCCTGTACTATTAAAACGTGGGCTTGCAGCAACGATTGATGAATTCATCAATGCAGCAGAGTACATCATCTCACAAGGAAACGATCAAATCATCCTTTGTGAACGAGGCATCAGAACGTACGAGCGAGCAACCAGAAACACCTTGGATATTTCCGCAGTACCTATTCTGAAAAAGGAAACACATTTACCGGTATTTGTGGACGTGACACATTCCACAGGACGAAGAGATCTACTATTGCCTACAGCTAAAGCTGCACTGGCAATCGGAGCAGACGGAGTCATGGCAGAGGTTCATCCAGATCCAGCAGTTGCGCTTTCCGACTCTGCACAGCAAATGGATATCGATATGTTCAATGAGTTCATTACAGAGCTCCGCAGCCATTATGCTTATAAATCATAAGAGATAACCATCCAAGACGAGCACCGAGCTGCTCGTCTTTTTATTTTGTCAGAACAGCTTTTATCGTGAAAAAAAACAAATAATTTATCCCGGATAGGGCAAGATGAACAAAAAGGCAGTAAATTCGTTGCTTGTCCCACCATAATAACGTATGATAATAAAATAAATGCGCTGAAATTGCCATTATTATCTTATATAAAACTGTTTTACCTACATAGATGCATGTAAATGAAGGAGTGTGTGTTTGAATGAACGTAACAATTTATGATGTTGCCAGAGAAGCGAATGTCTCCATGGCAACGGTTTCCCGTGTAGTAAACGGAAACCCAAATGTAAAACCGACCACAAGAAAGAAAGTGCTTGAAGCGATTGAGCGTCTGGGCTATCGTCCAAATGCAGTTGCCCGTGGATTGGCAAGCAAAAAGACGACTACTGTCGGTGTAATCATCCCTGATATCTCGAATATCTTCTATGCAGAACTGGCACGTGGAATTGAAGATATTGCGACAATGTATAAGTATAATATAATCCTAAGCAACTCTGATCAGAATGTGGATAAGGAATTGCATCTATTAAATACGATGCTTGGCAAGCAAGTAGATGGAATCGTATTCATGAGTGGAAATATTACAGAAGACCTTGCTGCAGAATTCGAAAAATCCCCTGTACCGATCGTACTTGCAGCCTCCATTGAAAAGGATAACAAAGTACCGTCCGTTACTATTGATTATGTACAAGCTTCCTTTGATGCAGTTACTGCTCTCGTGGTAAAAGGCCATAAACGTGTTGGATATGTTTCCGGACTTTTTGATGAACCGATCAACGGGGAAAAGAAATTGACCGGCTATAAGAATGCGCTTCAGGAAGCAGGCCTTTCCTATGATGAAGAAATCGTGATCGAAGGTGATTACAGCTACGATTCAGGAATTGAAGCTGTAGAGAAGCTCATCAGCTTGGATGATAGACCAACAGCTATCTTTGTTGGTACAGACGAAATGGCGCTTGGTGTGATTCACGGTGCACAGGATCATGGTCTTCACATTCCAAATGATATAGAAGTGATCGGTTTTGATAATACCCGTCTGGCAACGATGGTACGCCCAACTCTTACGACCGTGGTTCAGCCGATGTATGATATCGGCGCAGTGGCAATGCGTTTATTGACCAAATTCATGAACAAGGAAAAAGTCGAAGAACAAACTGTCGTACTTCCTCACCGAATTGAATTTAGGCGCTCAACAAAATAAAAAAACTGTCGATATAGATAGTAAAAGAGGACAAAATGCTTTAAAATTTGTCCTCTTTTTATTTCAAAAATTTTAAAAAGCGTTGTAAGGTCAGGGGAGAAAGTATGAAAAAGCTTGATATGTTAACACCTATTGGACTAGTTCTTGGATTTGCGATGATTGCCTTTGGAATATTAAGCAACTCTGGATTTGCCGGAGCTGCAAGCTTCTTGGACCCTGCGTCCTTGTTTATTGTTCTTGGAGGCACAACAGGCGCACTTTTCATTACCTTTAACTTGAAAGAAATGAAGCTGATGCCCAAAGTGCTGAAGGCGACATTTTCCAGAGAGGAAACGGAGCTGCCTGCTCTCATTGAAACATTTGTCCGTCTTTCTGACCGTGCAAGAAGAGAAGGTTTATTGGCATTGGAAGCAGAGCTCGAAGATGTGGAAGATGATTTTATAAAAAAAGGGATACTGCTGGCCGTGGATGGAGTGGATCCGGAAGTCATTCATGATATTATGAACGCAGAAATAAGCGCGATGGAAGAACGCCACCTAAAAGGCAAAAACATTTTGGAAAAAGCGGGTGAATATGCACCTGCATGGGGAATGATCGGTACATTGATCGGTCTTGTCCTCATGTTGAACAATCTAAACGATCCTACTACGTTGGGTCCAAACATGGCTATTGCCATTCTGACTACTCTTTATGGCTCCTTGCTGGCCAACCTTGTTTTCTTGCCAATGGCGAATAAATTAGGGAATAAGACAGAAAAAGAAGTATTTATGAAGCAAATCATCATCGAAGGTGTCATCGGAGTTCAATCCGGACAGAACCCGAAAATCCTGGAAGAGAAATTATCAGCATTTCTTACTGCACAGGATCGTGAAAAAGAAGAAGTGGAAGTGATGGAGGGGATGGAGGAGACCGTCCGATGATGATCAGGAAAAAAAAATCGTCAAAGGCACCAGGGGCACCACTATGGATGGTGACATTTTCCGACCTTTTCATGCTTGTACTCGTATTCTTTATCCTTTTATTTTCCATGTCCCAAATAGATTTGGTTAAATTCAAGGCAGTAGCGGAATCTTTCAAAGAGACGAACATTTTGGATTATTATCCTTCCGCTATTCCGTTTGATCATCCTACCGATTTTACGGTGGAGACAGAATCAACGAACAACAAGGAAGAAGATCAGACGAATCCACAGGAAAGCGAGCAAAATCTCGAGGAGTTGTTGCATGAAGTACAGAAATTCCTAGATGAGAACGACCTGCAGGATGTCGTGATTGCAAATCGCACAGAACGTGGGATTGTGCTGGTTTTGGAAGAAAAGGTGCTCTATGAAACTGCCGAAGCAAGAATCCTCCCAACAGCCTACCCATTCCTGGATAAAGTCGGAACACTGCTGACGAAAATCCCAAATCTGGTGAAGGTGGAGGGGCATACGGATAATAGGCCGATATCCACAGAAAAGTTCCCATCCAACTGGGAATTGTCCGCAGCCCGGGCAAGCAGTGTCATCCGTTACCTGGTTGCTGAACATGAACTCGACTCCGAGCGTTTTGTAGCTGTAGGGTATGGGGATACAAGACCAATCGTACCAAACACATCAAGTGAAAATTTTCAAAAGAATAGAAGGGTAGAAATAGTCATTTCTGACCCGCAGTATGAGGAAAAGATCAATTAATATTGGTCTTTTTTTCTTTACGTAAAAGCATAATAAAAAAAGCCAATCCTCATTCGGATTGGCGTCAGTTTCTTGGAAGTATCAATATTTCAACTCGTCTATTCTGTGCTCTACCTTCCGCTGTTTCATTAGTAGCAATAGGTTCGTATTCGCCGAAACCTTTTGCACTGAACCAGCTTGGGTCAAGCCTATCATTTTCTATTACAATCTTCATAAAATTGACAGCTCTCATTACGCTTAATTCCCAGTTTGATGCAAATTGGGAATTATTGATGGGAACATTATCGGTGTGACCGCTGATAATAATGTTTCTCGGCGGATTTATCACTAATAGATCTGAAATTTCTTTTGCCATCTCCAAGTCATCTGTTCTTACCCTGTCACTTCCAGATGAGAATAATACATTATCCCGGATCAAGACCAATAGCCCTTCATCTGTTAAGGAAGTATCCAGCATATTACTTAGTTCCTTCTCCATGATATAAGAGTCAATTTTCTTTTGAAGGGATTCAAGTTCTTGCATATCTGCCTTTTTCTCCAAATTCTCTTCAACCTCATCCTGTTCATCCAAAACTGCTGCGTTCTCCTGTGGAACTGGATTAGGGAATTCCATGATACCTGAGCCTTTAGAAAAAACTTCATTAAAAACCTCAGAAAGTGCCTGGAACTTTTTTGCATCGATGGAACTCATAGAGAATAAAACAATAAACAATGCTAAAAGCAGTGTTAAAAGGTCAGCATACGGAATTAACCAGGACTCATCAATATGTTCTTCTTCGTCATGTCGTTTTCGCCTTCTACTCATCCTTGTTCCCATCATTTCCTTCAAGAATTTTCTTTCTTTCACTTGCAGGCAGATAGGAGGATAGCTTTTGTTCAATTACTTTAGGAGATTCGCCTTCATGAATCGATAATATTCCTTCAATCATCATATATTTCAATTTGGCCTCTTGTTTTGATTTCCTCTTCAGCTTATTTGCAAATGGATGCCAAAGCACATAACCTGTAAAAATCCCTAGTAATGTCGCAATGAATGCTGCACTGATCGCCTGGCCGAGACCATCAATATCATTCATATATTTCAATGCCGCAACCAACCCGATCACTGCACCGAGTACTCCTAATGTGGGAGCATACGTGCCAGCCTGTGTGAATATTAATGCTCCGGATTGATGTCTTTCTTCCATCGCTTCAATTTCCTCTGATAGTACATCTCTGATGAATTCAGCACTTTGTCCATCGACTGCCAATGTTAAACCATTCTTCAGGAATTCATCTTCAATATCGATCGTTGTCGATTCAAGTGCCAACAAACCTTCCTTTCTTGCCACTAGAGCCAATCCGGAAAATGTTTTGATCAATTCTATCGGATCCATCATTTTTCTTTCTTTGAATAAAATGCCGAAAAGCTTTGGGATTCTCTTGATCTCAGAGGTTGGAAAGGCAATTGTTACTGCAGCTACAGTACCCAATAATATAATTAAGAGAGCGGCTGGGTTGATTAAAGCAGCTGGAGTGACACCTTTAAAAAACATTCCTACTCCCACAGCTATGAATCCTAAAATTAGACCTACTACCGACGTTTTATCCATGAAATAACCACCTGTTCCTATTCTATAAACTTTTGCAAAACTTCTCTTTCTAATTACTTCGACATAATATCAAAATATTTTATAGAGCGATATAAAATTGTGCGTCCTGGTAGTCAAAAGAAAAACACTTTTCCAATAATAGGAAAAGTGTTTTGTGGTAAATCAGCCGATGTTGTGGTTGTCATTATTGAGATGGCTGATCGGATATAGGGCTTTTAAGAGAATCTGTTTGTTTTTCTCGGTTATTTCCTGCTTTCGTGGAATGGCCTTATACATGTCTATTGGATCTTCCCAGTTTGGAGGGAGAGCTACAGGGGATTGTGCTTCCCATTCCTTCATCCATTCCTCCGGGATTGCTCCAGTGACAGTGTTTTTCTCGATCATCTCAGCCCAAAGATGTGACCAGGCCCTTGGTACCACTCTCCATATATCATAGCCGCCCCCGCCAACAGCAATCCAGCGTCCGCTGCAGTATTGATGGGCAATTTTATGGGCAAGCTTCGGGATTTCCCGATAAGCCTTCATCGTAGTGGAGAGATGGGTCAGGGGATCATGATAGTGGGCATCGACACCATTTTGGGTCAAGATGATATCCGGTTTAAAAAAGGCCGCAATTTCGGTCAATGCCTGCTCATACACTTCAAGGAAGGAATCATCCTCCGTAAAGGCGTCGACTGGAATATTGAAGGAGTAGCCATAGCCATCTCCTTGTCCGCGCTCATTCACATTCCCGGTTCCGGGGAACAAGTACCGACCTGTTTCATGGATGGACAAGGTGCAAACATCAGGATCCTCGTAAAAGGTCCACTGCACACCGTCGCCATGATGGGCATCGGTATCCACATACAACACTCTCGCTTTATATTTCTTTTGTAAATATTTGATTGCCACAGCACTATCATTATAAATGCAAAATCCGGAAGCCTTTCCACGGAATCCGTGGTGCAGCCCGCCGCCCAAATTCAGAGCGTGCTCCGATTTTCCAGTCATCACATAGTCCACCGCGGTCAAGGTGCCTCCGACTAAAAGGGCACTTGCCTCATGCATATTTGGGAATATCGGGGTATCTTCTGTTCCAAGTCCATAATTGTTTGCTTTTTCTTTCGGCAATAGTCCCTTTCCAGCGAGTTTTACAGATTCGATGTAACTGGGATCATGGATCAAAGCCAATTCCTCGTCCGTGGCCATCCGAGGAGGGACCACATCCTGAAAGGACAGAAGCTTGCTTTTTTGAAGCAAATCATAGGTGAGTCTCACTCTAAGCTGGTTGAAAGGATGATTCTCACTGAATTTATAGGTTTGAAAATCATCCGAATAAACGAAAACCGCTTTTTTCATGAGGTCACACCCGGAAGATTGGGCCATAGTACATCATAGCCTTCCTCATGGAGATCTTTGATTACCCCGGTAGGATTCATGGTATGCACACGCAGAACCAGAATTTTATACTGTTCGTCCTCATGTGGATACACCAGGACACTTAGAATATTGAGCTTTCGTTTACGTAAGATAGATGTGACTTCTGCAAGTTTCCCAGAGATGTTCTCCACCTTGACTTCAAACTGCGATGCCGGCTGGTTGGCACCTGTCAGCTGGATAAAGGTATACAGCAGATCTGATTCTGTTACAATACCAACCAATTTAGAGTCACTTACAATCGGCAGGCAGCTTATTTTATATTCGTAAAATAATGCCGCAACCTCTTCCACGAAATCAAGCGGATGCCCGGTGAGAATGTTGGTCTTCATCACTTTGGAAAGTGGCTGATTCAAATCATCCTTGCCTGCATGTTCAGATAGCGAGGAATGCAGCACGTCCCGCACATCCCTGTCCGAAATGATCCCGACCAGCTGCTGCTTGGCATTGACGATCGGAATGTGACGAATACTCTTTTTCTCCATCAACTGAAGTGCCTGTTCCACCGTATCGGTAGGCAAAAGCGTAAAAACGTCTTTCTTCATTATACGTTCAACGATCAAAAGTCTCTCCCCCTTGTAAAACAAGTTCCCTTAAGACATCATATGCTAGTACATGAAGCGATTGTGAAAGCGAAGAGTATCAAATTTCTGTACAGACTCTGCGTCCACGTTTTTCCCGATCCTTGCCATCAGACAGTTGGCAGGATGCGAGCTGATTTCAGGATCGTCGGTTGCGTAATATTCCAAGCCACCGGCATTCATCATTTTCTCCATCACTTTCCGGTATTCCCAGACGTTCAGCCCAGTCCCTTTTAAATCCCAATGCCAATAATATTCAGTCGTTATGACAATATAATTTTCCATCATTTTATCCATCATCGATACCTGTAGAAGGGTCTTACCTACGGAACTCCCCCTGACCTCTGGCACAACCTCGATGGCACCGAGTTCAATCAGGTTTTCCATCTTCCCTTCCGACCATCTTTCCATCGGATCAGGATATAGATAAGTCACATATCCTACGATCGTATCATGTGTCCGTGCAATCAGGATTCTCCCCTCAGGAAGCCCTGCTATCTCAATCAATGCCTTTCGCTGCTGTGCAGGCGGCCTGAAAGCAATCAGATCTTCATGGAACTCATAGCTTGCGAGTTTCTCAGGTGTTACGGGCCCTTCTATAATCAAGCGGCTATTTTTCGTTTTGATTTCCTTTGCATTGTACGTTTTTCTATGTTCCATTCTGTCATTCACCCACTTTTGACTACGATAGTATAAAACTATTTTCTCATTTTACTGAAAAAAAACAAGAGAAATAAAACGCTTTCATGCCTGCTGCCCTTTAAGTCTACTAGAAAACAGGAAATAATTCATGTGATTACACCTACTTTTTTAAAAATTGAGAAAAAACAAAAACTATATTATAATAGAGGGTATATTTTACATAAGGGGGAGTTGTAGATGAAAGTGGAAGCGCTACCAGTAACAAAGGGGAACTATAATCTCGAAGACTATCAACAAACCTACCATAATTTCGATTGGGCAGAAGTGGAAAAGAGCTTCAGTTTTGCCGAAACAGGAAGAGTGAATGTGGCATATGAAGCAATTGATCGCCATGCCTTGACTCACAGAAAGAACAAAGTGGCACTTTATTACCGCGACCCGGAACGTGATGAAAAGTACACGTTCAAGGAAATGAAGGAAATGTCCAACAAAGCGGGGAATATTCTCCGACAAACATGTGATGTGGAAAAAGGGGACCGCGTATTCATTTTCATGCCTCGTTCTCCGGAGCTTTATTTTGCAGCACTCGGGGCGATTAAATTAGGTGCCATCGTAGGGCCTTTATTCGAGGCTTTTATGGAAGGTGCAGTAAAAGACCGCTTGGAGGATAGTGAAGCGAAGGTGATTGTAACGACTCCTGAGCTTTTTAAGCGCATTCCGTTTGATGACCTGCCAGCATTGGAGCATGTTGTGCTTGTAGGCGATAATGTGAAAGAGGAAGGACCGTTTATTGATTTTAATGGAAGAATGAAGGATGCAAGCAAAAAGCTGCAGATTGAATGGGTGGATAAGACGGACGGACTTGTTCTTCATTATACAAGTGGGTCAACAGGCAAGCCTAAGGGTGTGCTACATGTCCATAATGCGATGGTACAGCACTATCAAACCGCCAAATGGGTATTGGATCTAAAGGAAGAGGATGTATATTGGTGTACGGCCGACCCGGGTTGGGTAACTGGGACCGCCTACGGTATTTTCGGCCCTTGGCTTGCTGGTGCATCAAACGTCATCGTGGGAGGGCGCTTCCGACCTGAGGCGTGGTATCAGACGATCGAGGACTTCGGTGTTTCTGTATGGTATAGCGCACCGACTGCGTTCCGTATGCTGATGGGTGCAGGGGACGAGGTAGTGAAGAAGTTTGACCTGTCCTCGCTTCGCCACATCCTGAGTGTAGGGGAGCCTTTGAACCCAGAAGTAATTCGTTGGGGAGTAAAAGTGTTCAACCTGCGCGTGCATGATACATGGTGGATGACGGAAACAGGGGCACAGTTGATCTGCAATTACCCTTGTATGGAAATCAAGCCTGGCTCCATGGGCAAACCGATCCCTGGTGTCGAAGCGGCAATCGTCGATGACCAAGGGAACGAGCTGCCTCCATACCGCATGGGCAACCTTGCCATTAAAAAAGGCTGGCCATCCATGATGCACACAATCTGGAACAACAAAGAGAAATACGAGTCCTATTTCATGCCTGGCGACTGGTATGTATCAGGTGACTCCGCCTACATGGACGAGGAAGGCTATTTCTGGTTCCAAGGCCGAATCGATGATGTCATCATGACCTCCGGTGAGCGGGTGGGACCATTTGAAGTGGAGAGCAAGCTTGTCGAGCATCCGGCTGTAGCGGAAGCGGGCGTAATCGGAAAACCGGACCCTGTTCGAGGGGAAATCATCAAGGCATTCGTTGCGCTGCGTGACGGTCATGAAGCGACAGATGAACTGAAAGAGGAGATCCGACAGTTCGTGAAACGCGGGCTGGCGGCCCATGCAGCACCTCGTGAAATCGAGTTCCGTGATAAGCTGCCTAAGACACGAAGCGGGAAGATCATGCGCCGCGTGCTGAAAGCCTGGGAGCTTGATTTGCCTACAGGTGATTTGTCGACGATGGAGGACTGATTTTCTGAAGTTTAAACTGCGGCTTTGGAAGTTGACGAAGTCGTTGAAAAAGAGTTTTGGAGCAGCCACCCCCTTTGGAGGGGTGGCTGTTTTATTTGACGGGATATGTGATGCATTGTTCTATGCGGGAATATTTTGTAAAAGTTCGATAGAAGTCGAAAAAAGTTCAATAGACTTGGAAAAAAGTTCAATAGAACGTGAAAAAAGTCCGATAGACCTCAAAAAAAGTCCGATAGAAAATATCTGCCATATGAACTATTCAAATAGTTATGAAAAAGCCCACGAATCAGCAGGAGTTTCAGCTTATATACCGAATTCTTATTCTGTACAAAAAAAGGAGTGATTTTTTGATTGAAAAACTACGTGAGACTGCCGGTATTATCGCAATACTAGCCATTTTGTTAAGTCCTTGCCCAAAAGCCATCCCAAGTATGAGCGGATTAGAAATGACTTAGAGAAAAGAAAAGCGGGGGAGTACGGTGAGGACTCACTGGATTATTTTCTTTCGCTAATCCACGGAACTGATTTCAAAATCCTTCACAATATTCGACTTCGTTTTAAAGACTACTACTTCCAAATCGATACTCTACTATTATTTCCATCTTTTTTCATCATCCTTGATGTGAAAAACTTAACTGGAACCCTCTTGTTCGACCCTAACCACCAGCAATTAATCCAAATTAGAACAGATGAGTCAGGCAAACAGGTAGAAAAGGCAATAACAGAGCCGATACTTCAAGTGAAAAGGCAATATAGTCAATTCAGAGAATGGCTTTCAGGAATAAATGTACCACCCATACCAGGTGAGATGTTAGTAGTTTTAACAAATCCTAACGCAATAGTAAAGTCCCTTTCCAACCCTCAATTAGTCCATGAAATGGTAGTGAAAAATACGGCTCTATCATTCAGAATAGAAAAACTCATTAGTAAGTACGGTACTTCAGGTTGGAACAAGAAAGAGATGAGAAAAGTCATCAACAGCCTCCTTAAACACAACACCCCATTGCAAATTAATCTCCTAGATTACTATGAAATATCCATTTCAGAATTGCTAACAGGTGTCAGATGTCCGAAATGCAGCGAACTGGCAATGGAAAGATGGAATGCCAGATGGAAATGTCATCACTGTAAAAATACATGTAAAAAAGCTCACATCAATGCTCTAAACGAGTTCGCTCTCTTAATTAGTAAAACAGCCTCAATTAATGAGTTATGTGACTTCCTTCATATTGCTGATCCTGTTAGAGCCAGAAGGCTGCTTGCTCCAATGAATTTAACCACCCAAGGAAAAAATAGATACTTAAAATACATCCTCCCCTAAACCATTTTATTTCCCAACACATAAATTTCGCATTGCGAAACACTTTCCGCAAGCTTACAATAAATACAAGAACTAGAAAGTGGGGAAGCAGCAGTGAGAAATCATAAGTTATTTTTATACACTAAGGCGTTATCTGATTTTGGTTCGTTTATGGACCTGATTGTTTTGAATGTCGTTGTATATGCGGCGACGGGCAGTCCTGTTTGGCTGGCTGCGACAATGATAGCCAGGACGGTTGGGGGAGTGCTGGCAAGCTTGGTCTCGGGTGTGGCTGCAGATAAATGGAACCGTAAATCGATTATGCTTGTTACGGATATTGCCAGGGCGGGGTTGATACTGCTGCTTATCCCATTTCCAGATCCGGTTGTCATTATCGCTGTATCGTGTCTGATCGGCTTTATTAATAGCTTCTTTATGGTCAGTTTCAGTGCGGAGATTCCACAGATTTTCGGTCAGGATAAGATTATTGAGACCAATTCACTTATCGCAAGGCTTACCTCTGTCAGTCTGGTAACCGGTTTTATTGGAGCTGGTGTGATAACGGAGATGCTCGGTTATAAATATACGCTGATGATTGATGCGGCTACATACCTTTTATCAGCACTGGTACTGTGGCGTCTTAAATGGCACATGGCACTACCTGAAACTCGTGAAGCGGTTAGGGGATTCAAACAAAACATCTATTCCATCGGAAAGGACATTTCCGAAGTGCTCGGTTATCTGAAAAGGGCTCCGATGCTTCTGAAGATTAATGTTGTCTTTCTCGTTGGCGCCTTTGCCGGAAGCTCCCATAATCTCGGGATCCCGTTGTTGGCGGAGGATATAAGTCCAGAGCGCCAAAGCTTTTATTACGGTTTGATCTGGGGTGTTTGGGGAATTGGGTCAGTGCTTGCCACCTATACGATTCCTCGTTTAAGCATCATCAGAAGTGACAAGATATATATGGTGTTTTTTGTATGCGCCATGTTCATGTCACTTGGATTTATCTCGTTTCTGTCCAGCACGGTGGTTCCTATTGTACTAGCCTTTGCTTTCCTGACAGGTATCTTTGATGCAGGATTCACCACACTGCATGCAAGCCTGCTGCAGAAAGCGGACAATTACATTCGGGGGAGGGTGTTCGCTGTGGGGATGCTCCTCAAGTCATTAGGCTTTGCTCTTGGATTCTTTGCAGCTACTATGCTGATAAGCAACATGAGCATGCCGCATATGGTGTGGATGCTGCACGGAACATTAATCACAACTTGTCTGATTGCTATAGGTACTTCGTTATTTCATGGTTCAAAGAAAAGGCAGGTTCAGGTAGCAAGGGACGGTTCATCATGAAATGGAAAAAGAGCCCCTAGACAAATTTGGTCTAGGGGCTCTTTTCAAACATTAATCATCACCGTTGGAATCAGGCGGCGGATCGGTGGAGTTGTCGTCTCCGTCGTCATTTCCGATCCCATTTCCACCGCCATTATTGCCGCCACCTGGTGGGGTGGTTGGTGGCTTAGGTTCAGGTTTCGGTTCTTCTTTCTTATCTGGATCTCCAAGTTTTGCTGAACTAGATGGAGAGGACGTTTTTCCACTGGCATTTATCGCTACTACATAATAGAATCCAGTTCCTTGTGATAAGTTCGTACTTGTTTCTTTGCCTGCAGGAACAGAAGCTATTTTTTTAGCAGTGCTTGAACTGTTTGCAGAATGATACACATAATAGCCAATTACATCTTTTTCCGGACTTGCAGACCAGGAAAGTGTCGAGCCGGAGATGCTTACTCCGCCTATTTGCTTTGGAGCCTGGTTGTTGACCGGCAGCGGGTCTGGAGAAAGAACCGTAAGACCTTCAAAGATGGAACTGTTTGGCATATATTTTGCAAGTTCCTCCACATCTTTAATCTGTAGTTTCTTTAGGAAATCAGGTTTTAGCATTGGTCCTTGTTTTACAAATTCGGAAGGGGTCGACCCGAGTGGTGCATAGGCAACATCTCCAATTTGCACATACTTTCCGACTGTCAAGCTGTCATCCACTTTGGTCGGTGCGAATGCTGCGTTGAAGAGATCCTCCCCAACAAGGCCGGCTTGACGGCAAAGGTCGGATGGTAGCATACCTGACAACTTACAATAGCTACGTTTTACAATTCCGCCTGGCATCTCGAATCGTTGTGTTGGCGCAAGATTTTCCGGATTTACTTCGTGGGCTGCATTCAGTAGCTGCGCCCAAAGAACTTGGCTTCGTTGAGTTGGAGTATAGCCTTTGACCGTCTTTAGTACTCTTCTTTCATCATAGCCCATCCATAATCCGAAGGTTATATTAGGGTTTGATCCCATCATCCAAATATCCTGTGTATCCTGTGTGGTACCAGTTTTTCCAGCCCAATCAGCACTGAATTGCAGATGTTTTGGAGCGACGTTAGCAGTACCTCTTGTAAATACATCCCGCATTGTATCTATCATCAGATAAGCAGTTTGTGGAGAATAGATTTGAACAGGTTCCACTTTATGTTCATAAACAATTTCTCCATCACTTGTTTCAATTCTCTCAATCAAATAAGGTTCCACATAGTTACCGCCATTGGCGAATGTCACATAGCCACCGGTGTTTTCTTCAACAGTTACTCCGTAAGTTAGACCCCCAAGGACAGCTGAGTAGTTTTCAGCATCTCCTTCGGTTAAACCGGTAAATCCTTGTTTAAATAAGTAATCCATCGGTCTTTGCTGAACAATTTCCATATAGCCACGAATTGCTGCCAGGTTATGGGAAAGTCTGACCGCATCTCGTACCGTTACTAATCCATTAAATTTGTTGTTCCAGTTGAAAGGTTCCCAAACTTTTCCACCTGCAGTTACCTTTAACGGTGTATCAGCCAAAATACTACCAGGCTGCAAAGTTCCCAATTCGTAGGCTGGAGCATATCCAAGCAAAGGCTTCATCGTAGATCCGTTGTGACGATAGGTGCTTGTCGCAAAATTGACGGAAGATAAGTCAAAGTCACGGCCACCAACAAAGCTTTTAATGGCACCGGTCTTGTTATCAATCATGACAGCAGCCACTTGTTCTGCATTATTTTTCAACAATTCCCCGGTTTCAGGGTCCGTCTTCTCTTGATAATCATAGGTTGCATCGAAATACTCAAAATTATCTTTTACCGCTTGCATCTTGTCATACATATCCTTATCAATCGTGGTATAGATACGGTATCCATTTTGTCTTAAAGCAGTATCAGCAAGCGTTCGATATTGTTCCTTCAAGTCCGGATTGTTTTCCAGGTCAGATACTTCATATCCATCCTCAACGGCAAGTTGTTCCGAAATGATGTTTCTTGCTCTCTTTTCCAACTCAAAAGTCACATGCGGATATTCCTCAATCGCAGAATTCGTCGGTGCAGTAAAATCCTTTGTGATGTCGTACGCAATAGCTTCCTCGTACTGCTCATCGGTTATCTTGCCCATCGCATTCATCCGGTGGAGCACATAGCGCATTCTTTCAAGGCCAGGAGCCAATCCATCTACATCCTTCACTTCTGCAGATCTTGTAAATGGCGTGTAGGCGAATGGGCTCTGCGGAAGTCCGGCGATAAAGGCTGCTTGCGGAATGGAAAGCTCGCTGATATCGACGCCGAAGATTCCTTCTGCCGCCGTTTGTGCTCCTGCGATGTTTCTTCCGGAAGAATCTCTTCCAAATGGGGAAACATTCAGGTATGCTTCGAGTATTTCTTCCTTGCTGAAGTAGTTTTCCAGACGAAGGGCTAAAAGGATCTCCTTCGCTTTGCGATCGAAGGAAACTTCGTTGCTCAGCACCTGGTTCTTGATGAGCTGTTGTGTTAAGGTACTTCCCCCTGTCTGGTTGGCGGAGTTCGTCACTTCCTGGACAATGGCCCGGACTATCGCTTTTGGAACGACGCCTTCATGTTCAAAAAAGTACTCATCCTCGGTTGACACAAGGGCATTAATTAAATGCTCGGATACGTTCTCCAGGTCCACTTCCTCACGGAGAAGATCCGCGCGGTATTTTCCTAGGTACACATCGTTTGCAAAAAACATCTCTGTTGATTCTTCGTAGTTGTAAATGTTTTTCCTCATATCTTCATAGGAACGGACTTCTTCATCTTTAACGAGTGCTGCAAAGTATCCTGCACCTGCACCACCTGCAAAGGATGCACCGATCAATCCGATGACAAGGAAAATCAAGATTAGATTCCACACTACTAAATATGTAATGTTTGCGCCCTTTTTCGTGTATTTATTGACGAAAATTTGATAAAAGGACTGCGTTTTTTCTTTGAACTTGTCGTAGTTTGACATCATTTATCTACCCCCCGGCAAATCATACTAATTATAGCATATAGCGGATTTCAAGCGACAAACTTTTTACTTTTTCCAGGATTTTGTTGACACTGGGCTTGCTCTTATGATAAAAAGACTGTATATTATTTTTAACATAAGAGCGTAGACAGGAAAGAGTAGTGTATATGGGCTTGCTTAAAGAGAGCTGATGGTTGGTGCGAATCAGTACACCCTTATAGATGAATTACCTCCTTGAGCATCTTTTGGGAACGGCTAGTATGGGCCTAGTAGCAAAAGACGGTGTGAACCGTTACATTTTTGAGTGGGAAAGCACATACTGCTTTTCAATTAGGGTGGTACCGCGTATAAACTCGTCCCTTCTGTAATGGAGGGATGGGTTTTTTTGTGTTTATTTTGAACAAAAGGAGCAAAAAACATGAACTTATTAGAGGATTTAAAATTCAGGGGCTTAGTGAATCAGGTTACAGACGAAGAGGGATTGGTGAAGCTTTTATCGGAGGAGAAGGTGAAATTGTACTCCGGCTTCGATCCGACTGGCGATAGCCTGCATATTGGCCACTTGCTTCCCATTTTGACGTTAAAAAGATTCCAGCAGGCAGGTCACCATCCGATTGCACTGGTTGGTGGAGCAACTGGATTGATTGGGGATCCAAGCGGGAAGAAAGCGGAACGAACGTTGAATACGTCCGATATCGTGGTGGAGTGGTCCAACCGTATCAAAAATCAGCTTTCGCAATTCCTGGATTTCCAGGCTGCTGAAAACCCTGCTGTAATCGCGAACAACCATGACTGGATCGGTGAAATGAATGTCATTACCTTCCTGCGTGATATCGGGAAAAATTTCGGCCTGAATTACATGTTAGCAAAAGATTCCGTGCAGTCCCGTATTGAGTCAGGAATCTCCTACACGGAATTCAGCTACATGATTCTTCAATCATTGGACTTTTTACATTTATACAAAGAGGAAAGCTGTAAGATTCAAATCGGTGGAAGTGACCAATGGGGGAATATCACTGCCGGTCTTGAGCTGATTCGTAAGTCTGAAGAGAATGCAAAGGCGTTCGGATTGACGATTCCTCTTGTAACGAAAGCGGATGGTACGAAATTCGGTAAAACAGAAGGCGGCGCGATCTGGTTGGATCGTGAAAAGACTTCTCCATACGAGTTCTACCAGTTCTGGATCAACACGGATGATCGTGATGTAGTGAAATACTTGAAGTTCTTCACATTCTTATCTCACGAAGAAATCGTAGGGCTGGAAAAGGAATTGCATGAAGCACCAGAAAAACGCTCTGCGCATAAACGACTGGCGGAAGAAGTGACGAAATTGGTGCACGGGGAGGCATCCCTTGAGCAGGCGATTCGTATTTCCGGAGCATTGTTCAGCGGAAGCATCTCCGAATTGACCGCAGAAGAAATCAAGCAGGGATTTGCGGATGTTCCTTCCTTTACAATTGAAAATGTAGAGCAGCTGCAACTCGTCGAATTGCTGGTAGCAAGCAAGATTGCTCCATCCAAGCGCCAGGCCCGTGAAGACATCACAAACGGTGCTGTCTCCATCAATGGCGAGAAGGTGCAGGACCTCGCCCATGTACTAGGAGAAGCCGACCGTATCGAAGGCCAATTTACCGTAATCAGAAGAGGGAAAAAGAAGTACTTCCTAATTAAATATTAATGTAAAAGGAAGAGGTGGACTTTAAATGGTCGCCTCTTTTCTTGTGAAGACAGTGACTTTGAGGGTTAATTTTACCATTATTTGTAATGATGATAGATTATC
The DNA here is from genome assembly GCF_042800035.1 of Sutcliffiella sp. NPDC057660. Classification (NCBI taxonomy): domain Bacteria; kingdom Bacillati; phylum Bacillota; class Bacilli; order Caryophanales; family Bacillaceae; genus Sutcliffiella; species Sutcliffiella sp. NPDC057660. The sequence goes on along the minus strand of NZ_JBHVHV010000015.1, from coordinate 52,316 downwards.
GAATGTTTTGGATCAATACATGCCAAAAGTCGATAGATTACTCAAGAAAGTGGATCGATAATGACCAGAAACGGATAGATTATCATTGAAAATGGATAGATAACTATGCTGACCAAGCAGATCAAAGCTGTTCAAAGCTAATTCCGCTCTTCCTTGACTTCCATTGATTTCAAATCTGGCAAAAGTCTAAATAATCGAACAAAAAAACACCACCGGAATCCGGTGGTGTTTCTTATCATTAACGAGAGTAGAACTCAACGATTAGAGCTTCGTTAATTTCAGCAGCTAACTCGGAACGCTCAGGTAAACGAGTGAAAGTTCCTTCTAAAGCGTCAGCATTGAAAGTAAGGTATTCTGGAACGAAGTTGTTTACTTCGATAGATTCCTTGATAGTGCTTAGGTTACGTGATTTTTCACGAACACCGATTACTTGACCAGCTTTCACGCGGAAAGATGGAATGTCTACGCGAGCTCCATCAACCGTGATGTGACCGTGGTTAACTAATTGGCGAGCTCCACGACGAGTGCGAGCTAGACCTAAACGGTAAACTACGTTGTCTAAACGAGATTCTAAAAGAACCATGAAGTTTTCACCGTGTTTACCTTGCATCTTGCCAGCAGCATCGAAAAGGCTGCGGAATTGACGCTCATTTACACCGTACATGTGGCGTAATTTTTGTTTTTCTTGTAATTGTAAACCGTACTCAGAAATCTTTCTGCGTTGGTTTGGACCATGCTGTCCAGGAGCGTAAGGACGTTTTTCCAATTCCTTACCTGTTCCGCTTAATGAAATGCCTAGACGGCGAGAAAGTTTCCAACTTGGACCTGTATAACGAGCCATGAATGACTCCTCCTTCGTGTTATTATTTGTTGTAAAATAATAACAGATGCGACTAATCTACCCGACCATTTTGTTTTCATGTATCCTCGCTCTGCAGCAAAGAGTTACACGATACACCTCCGTTTTTATGGAACGGGGAACAAAATGAATCAACATAGCATACCACATAGGCTGCAATATTTTACACAAAGGCTATTATATCGGAAAAATGTATAGGAAGTCAAGGATAGAATCGAATAGTTTGGGGAAAGGATGTTTGCATTCCATTCATTATACCACAACTCAATATTTTCGCTAAACGTGCGTGTCCTTACGTTTAGCTCCTATGGTATAATTTTCTATACAAACGCGTCGAGGAGAAAAAGATATGTACAAAGAATCGAAAAAAGAAAAAATTATTCGCTTTCTTATTATAGGAGTTATCGGGATTACAACTTTGTATTTGTTTTCCATACAATATGGTACCGATGAAGAGAAGGAAAAGGCGAATCCCCAAAAATCTTTCCAACCGATGGCTGTTGTCGTCCAGGAGAAAGATCAACAGAATCAGACTCCTGTCATTGCAATTGTAAAGGAACATGAAGAGAAGCCAATTCTTGTTACCTATAAGATAGATGAAAAAGATAATTACAAGTTTGACACGATAAATGCGATCGAGTTGGAGACTCATCCGATTCAACTGGAAAAGGACCCAAACTCCAAAGGTGTATGGCTGCAAACCGATGAGGAATGGATATTCTATAATGAAGATTTAATAGTGGAAGAAGGTGTGAAAAAAGAGAAGAATAAGGAAGAGAAAGATTACAAGCTCTCAATAGAAGAAACAGATACGGAACAGTATGTGGTGAAACTCTCGAATGAATCGGGTTTTATCATTCAGAAATCCTTTGATGAAAAACCGATCTCGGTTCATAAGCTTTCGGATAAGCAGGATCTGTGGCTTGTCTTGTTCGAAAAAGATACTGTTTTGTTAATTCCTTAAAATAATACTAGGAAAATTTAACCTGTTACCGTTATAATATAGGTAAATAGTAATGTAAAAGGTGAAAAAAATGGAATCGACTAATAAAATTCTTGAAATAAAAAGCAGAATATTAGATTTTTTTCTCTCGTCTTCTAATCTTACACAAGCTACATTTCTCATCATGCTGCAATCCATCCTAAAAGAAGAGTTGAAGGCGAATTCGGTCACCGTTACAATGGAAGAGTTTTCACCCATCTACGATCAGCTAAGAGTAAGGGAAATGGGGGCCGATTACCATAAAACTCTAGAAACAGGGGAAAGTGACTGGGGAAATGTCAACCTGCCTCTCTATGGGGACAAGGATTTTTTGGGTGCAGTAGAATTGCAATTTACCTCTCCATTACCTCTCTCAATAGAAAGCTTTGACAAGTTATCAAAAGAACTTTCCACAATCTTTCAACAATACAACCAATACATACATACCAGATTTGAAGAGAAGCAGTACGAAGAATTGTATAAAGTGACTTCCAAATTCCATTCTTCCATGAGGGTGGAGGGTATACTATCTGAAATTATCGAAATATTACGAAATACGTATGAGGATTTTTCCTATTTGCTGCTGCTTACATCGGATAATGATGATCTGCAGCATCTGCCGGTAAAAAAATTGGATTTTGATGACTCTAACATGAGCGCGATGAATGCCTATGTGACTGGGGAAGTTCAGCTCGAGAACTGTATCAGGGATAGAAGAACTTATATTTATGTTCCGATAAAAGGGGAGCAGGGGATCTATGGCGTATTGCAGATTATCTCCCTGGATTCATTCTACTTGCCTGAAAAAGAGCTGAAATTTATCACTTTGCTTGCCAACGCTACCGGAACTGCCCTTGAAAATGCACAACTGTATGAGCAATCGAAGCAGGTCATTTCCGATCTGCAGCTGATCAATGAGACCTCCCATCAGTTAAATTCCAATCTGAGGCTTCAGGAAGTTACGGCATATATGATCAAGAAGATCATGCATTTCTTCGAGGCAAAAGAAGCGGCATTTGTCCTATATAAAGCTGGAGTGGCAGAGGTGCTGCCAGGGTCCACCGAATTTTTCCTCAAGGAGGATATCGGAGTCTATCTATCCCATATGCAGGATTATGTATATTCAGATGGAGAGCCGCTTTTTATCGGGGATCTACGTGTACATGAACGGCTTTCCAATCTGCCGTTTTGTTCCTGTATGATTATCCCTATGCATGCCTCCAACGGCATTAAAGGAGCATGTGTCGTTACACACACACTGCCCTACTTTTTCAGTTTTGAGCAATTTAAGCTTCTTCAATCGCTTATTCACCATTCGACGCTTGCATTCAGCAATTCGATGCTGCGGGAGGAATTGGAAAAGTACGTCATCACGGACTATTTGACAAAGCTATATTCAAGAAAATATCTAGACGAAAAAATAAAGAAATCGATGAAGCACGATTCCTATGGAACCTTTATTCTATTGGATATTGATGATTTCAAAAGGGTCAATGATACATTCGGCCACCAGATAGGGGATACCATCCTGATGCAGGTCGCAGCGATCATCAACGCAAGCATACGAGAAACGGACATTGGTGCCAGGTGGGGTGGGGAGGAATTGGCTATTTACCTTCCGAAAATTGATTTGGCACTAGGTGAGCAGATTGCCGGGCGCATCATTAAGAAAATTGAAGAACAGACGTCGCCTGCCGTGACGGTTTCCTGCGGACTATCCTTTTGGAAAAAAGGTCTGAATGATTCCGCGCGCGACCTCTTTCACAGGGCTGATTTTGCCCTCTTGAAAGCAAAAGATTTAGGTAAAAACCAGCTATGCATCGAGTCAGAGGAATATTGTGGATAACATTAGCGGCCGGCAGAATCGGCCGCTTTTATTAATGAATTCCATCATTTGCAGTTTTCCTCAAGAAATCACCCCGCAAAAAGAAAACGCTTTCATTTTTCGGCGTTTTGCCATATGCTAGTTATGGATGTGATATTTGAAGGGAGAAATTTTTATGGAAAAGAAAAATGCAAGGTTTGAGACAGAAGTCGTCCATCATGGATATGACAGCTCCATTTATCACGGAAGCTTGGCGCCACCAATCTTTCAAACTTCTACTTTTTCCTTTCAAACGGCAGAACAAGGGGAAAAACGGTTTGCAGGCGAAGAGGAAGGATATATCTATTCAAGACTCGGGAATCCGACAGTGAAGATGCTCGAGGACAGAATTGCTGCGCTTGAAAATGGGGAAGCCGGATTGGCTTTTGGTTCCGGAATGGCGGCAGTTTCTGCAGTGCTGATTGCCCTGACGAGAAGCAATGGACATATTTTGTGTTCTCAGGGGATTTATGGCTGTACATTTGGATTATTGCAGCTTCTTAAAAATAAATATGAGGTGGAGCACAGTTTCTGCAGCATGCAAACAGAAGCGGAAATCAAGGATGCCATTCGTCCTGAAACCACCTGCATCTATATAGAAACACCGATAAACCCTACGATGGCACTGATCGATATCGAACTGGTGGTGTCGATTGCGAAGGAATATGGTATCAAGGTGGTGGTGGACAATACATTCTGTTCTCCATATTTGCAGCAGCCTTTGGACATCGGCTGCGATATCATCATTCATAGTGCCACCAAATATATTGGCGGGCATGGAGATGTCATCGCCGGTTTGATTGTAGGCTCCAAGGAAATGATTCAGGAGATTTCCATGACCACACTGAAGGATATTGGCGGTGTCATGTCACCTTTTGATGCGTGGCTGTTGATCAGGGGATTAAAGACTCTGCACGTGCGAATGGACCGACATTGTGACAATGCAGAGTACGTGATTGAACAATTGAGGGGGCATGAGGCTATTGAAAGCGTCTTTTATCCAAGTGATAAAAACAATCCATCCTACTCCATCATGAAAAAGCAGATGAAGCGTGGCGGCGGACTTATATCTTTTACCATAAAAGGTGGAAAAGCAGAGGCTCAGAAACTGCTGAATGAATTGAATCTGATAAAGATTGCAGTAAGCCTCGGGGATGCAGAAACGTTGATTCAGCATCCTGCTACCATGACACATGCCGTTGTTCCAAAGGAAAACAGGGAACAGATGGGGATTACAGATAACCTGATCCGACTATCCGTGGGTCTTGAAGCGAAGGAAGATATCTGGGATGATTTGAAGCAGGCGTTGGATAAAATCGCATAAAACAAAAAAGTGCCAAGTCCTCTGTTAATCGAACAGGGGCTTGGCACTTTTTTAATGTTTTTTCGCATATTTTGTTGCTTTTCGTATGCGATTATTGGCCGTAATATTACTCTTCATCGTGCTCTTTTCCAGTTTGGAATATTGGTTCCCCAATAAACTTTAAGTAATTAATGCAGTAAAAAATCCAAAAACCGATTTTTTACGAACAAAAGCAACAAACTTTACGAAAAGAGCCTTTTTAATTTGCCAGAAGTACCTCAACGAACTTCTCGAGGTATGTTCGGTCCACTTCATCAAAGCGGTTTTTGATGGGGCTGTCGATATCCAATACCCCGATGACTTTTCCATCTTTCAACATCGGCACTACAATTTCCGATTGGGACGCGGCGTCACAGGCAATATGTCCCGGAAAAGCGTGAACGTCTGCAACAAGCTCCGTTTTTGCATTCGCTGCTGCTGTTCCGCAAACTCCACGGCCGAAAGGAATTCGTACACATGCAGGGAGGCCTTGGAATGGACCAAGCACCAGCATGCTTTCGCCTTCAGTCAGGTAGAAGCCTACCCAGTTGATCTGATCAAGGAAAACATTTAACAGCGCGGAGGCGTTGGAAAGGTTGGCGATGAAACTTGGCTCATCTGCAATCAAAGCCTGCAGCTGTTTGATGACCAGTTCATAATTTTCTTCTCGAGTTCCTTTGTAGTTTTCGACTTGAAACATCATAATCCCCTCACTTTTTCCTGATAAAATGCGGAATTACCAAACTATAAGTAGAATTCCTATGTACTTTGTCGACATTTAATAAAAGGATAAACGCTCCACGGCTAGAAATCAATAAAAGAGAATCACCAAAAGGGGTGAAAAGGATGGAATCGACCAAAGAAAGAATAATAGAAGCCGCTGTTCATCTATTTAATACAAATGGTTTTTCAGGTACTTCAATCCGAGAGATCGCTAAAAAGGCAAAGGTCAATGTTGCACATATATCCTACTATTTCACAAATAAGGCAGGACTTCAGGAGTATCTCATTGCAGTTTTTCTGGAAGAGTACCTGTCCGTCCTGGAGCAAATCTATAAGAAGATAACCATCCTATCAGCGCAGGAATGTGTCATTCTCACGGTGAATAATGTGATGAGTTTTCATCGGGAAAACCGCCAGCTGGCAAGATATGTATACAGGGAAATTACACTGGATACCACACTTGTCCGGGAAGTGATGACCACTTACTTGATGAAGGAAAAGTATTATCTCCAATTGTTTTTTGAAAAAGGCAAGAAGAACAAAGAGTTTCAGCCTATTTCCATTCCTCTTGCGGTGATGCAGCTGAAAAGTATGATCAGTATGCCATTTTTACATGCTCAGTATTTGGCTGAGGTGTGGCATGTGATGCCGTATGAGACACAAACTGTCGATCTTTACCAGGAGAAGATCATTGAATGGCTCGAGCATTCCGTATTCTCAAGCCGGGTTGTGGAAAGGATTGCCCTCTAATCAAGAAGAGCCCGCTCCAACTGTTGATATCCCTGCATTAATCCCTTTGCGCTGTGGGCGTCCGACCCATAGACGAGAGGGATTTTTCTTTTATATGCCTCCAATGCGATTGACGATGGTGGATAGGAATCCAAACAATGAGGTTTAGTGAAGCCTGCACCATTATAGTCAAGTTCATACCCTTTGTCCGCAATGATGTCCAATAGAGGCAGCACAAAACCAGAAAGATCCTGTTCATTTGGGAATTTGCGCTTGAACTTTTCAACTAGCGTGATATGACCGATGCGACCGGGTTTATATTTTCCGAGATCTGTAACAATGGATTTTCTCAGAGTGGAGAAATATGCTTCATAAACCTTGCTTAATCCTCCAAATACCCGAACCATCTCCTCAAAGGTTTCCTCACTGTAATCCATGCAGTAATATGCTTTTCCACTACATAAAAAATGAACAGATAGGATGCTGTCATCCAATAATGGACCATATTCATCGAGAAAATCGGTCGTTTCTTCTTCATAGCCCTCAATAAAGTCCACTTCCAAACCGATATTAACCTTTAGTGCTGAAGAATAGTAAGTTTTCAACCTACCCAACTCATCCAGATACGCATGAATTTGGTCAAGTGACATCGCACTGTCTTTTTCCGGTGTTGGATCAATAAAATTCTTGGGTAAAGGAGCATGTTCCGTAAAGGAAATTTCCCGGTAATTCAAGGCAATAGCCTGTTCGATATACCTCTCAAGTGAATCTGTGCTACCATGGGGACAAAAGGGGGTATGAACGTGTTTATCGATAATCATCATCCTTGCCTCCAATACTTGAAGAAATATGTAAAAATTTTTAAAATATTGGTCAAAAAATGTCGTTTACATGGTATCATAAATACATTGAAATACAAATAAAATGGGCATGTTTTATACTTGTTTACCATCAAAAACAAAAATTTTGAAAAATGAATGGAAACAATGACCGTTTTAGCTTCGAATAATATATATATTAGCATGTGTTCAAAGGGAAGAACGTCTTTTTGATCATCTTACATAATAAAAAGTTCAGTTAATCGTTACAACCATCCAGGCAAAAGGGGATTAGGTATGGAAATAATCATTGGAGTACTAGTAGCAGTAGTAATATTTGTCAGTTTCAGTTATCTAAGGAGAAAGAAGATTTATGCAGAAGTTGATCGGTTGGAAACGTGGAAGGTATCGATTATGAATAAGCCCGTTTCTGAAGAGCTGTCAAAAGTGAAAGATCTTAACATGACCGGGCAGACAGAAGAGCTCTTCGAGAACTGGCGCTATCAATGGGATGATATCCTGTCCTCCGACTTACAGAGCATTGAAGAGTACCTCTTTGATGCAGAGGACCATGTCGATAAATATCGTTTCAAAAAGGCGAAAGATGTGCTTGCTGTCGCAAATCAGAAGCTTGAAGCTATTGAGGATAAGATCAAGTCCATCTTTGATGAACTGGATGAGCTGATCGGCAGCCAAGCCAAAAGCGTGGAACAGATCGACATGTTGGAAGTCACTTATACGGAATTAAAAAAGAAGCTGTTAAACCAGCGCCATCAATACGGGAGTACGACAGCCCTTTTGGAAAAGGAAGTCGATCACCTTCAGCAAACCTTCCTTGAATTCCATGATAGCATGGACAATGGGAACTATTTGGAAGCGAGAGAGTTAGTGCAAAAGCTGAAACAGGAGATCGAGGCATTTGAATTTAAAATAGCAAATATCCCAAGTCTATTGGTTGATTGCCAGTCCGTCCTACCAAGCCAGCTGGCCGAGGTGGAAACAGGCTATAAGGAAATGCTGCAAGAGGGATACATACTTGATCATGTTAAATTGGAAGAAAATGTAGAAAGTCTGAAAGAAAAGACAAAGCATATCACCAATCTTCTTTTTGAAACAAAAGTGGCGGAAGCAAAAGAAGGCATAGAGCTTATGAAAGAGGAAATGGATAAGCTCTATGACAACATTGAAAATGAAGTGATTGCCAAACACTATATTGTGAAGGAATTGCCTGTTGTCGAAACGGTACTGCATACCCTTTCGGAGGCAAGCGCAAAATCCAAGGAAGAAACCTATGTTGTACAGGAGAGCTATCACCTGCAGGAAGAAGACATCCAAACCCAACGTAAAATAGAACATTCCATGCTGGCTCTTGTCGATCGTTATGAAAAACTCAGTTCCCATCTGGAAAATCAGACGATAGCATTCTCCATCCTCAAAGAAGAGCTGGAGGATATTTGGGAACAGATCAACTCCCTGCAAGAAATACATCAACAGTACACAGAGATCCTGCAGGCTTTGAGAAAAGATGAAATGGCCGCAAGGGACCAATTGGCAACCTTGCGCAAAATGCTATTGGAAGTGAAAAGGGAAATCGAAAAGAGCAACATGCCGGGACTTCCGGAAGCCGTTTATCAGGAGCTGACAACAGCCAGTGAGCAGTTGAAGGCAGTCAAGGAAAAGCTCGAGGAAAAGCCGCTGAACATTATTGAAGTGAATGCCATCTTGCATCAGGCTGTCACTTCTGTGGAAAAATGCTATGCGGATTGTACGGACATATTGGACCACGCTTACCTTGCTGAGAATATCATACAATATGGCAACAGATATAGAAGCAAGCATGCTTTCGTCCATGAAAGCTTGATAGAAGCGGAACAGCTGTTCAGAAACTATGAATACAAAAACGCATTGGAAGAAGCAGCTACTGCGCTTGAGAAAGTGGAGCCAGGCGTACTGAAGAAAATAGAGCAAATTTTGGAAAAGGAGAGCTAAGAAAGTGACGACCTTAAGGTTCTTGCTTATCGGGCTACTGGTTGTAAGTGGAGCGGCGACATGGTTTATGGTATACGATTCTTTGGCAACCATTAAAAATCAGCCTTTGACAGTGCAGACGCATTCATTGAAAAAGAATGTGGAAGAAGAACCACTTTCCCTTATTATTCAGGACTCCAAAGATATTCCTGCGTTTCATTCCGGCGACTATGGTTTAACCTATCAAGACGTCTATGAACTTCACGCAGAAAATCAGCGTGTATCCATAGATGAGCTGCTTACCTATGTAGAAAGAAAAAAGAATGAAAGATAAAAAAACTCCGCTTGGCAGCCCAAGTGGAGTTTTTCTTTTTTATGCAATACTTTCCGATCTTTTGCTTCTCGGCATCAGGTTTCCAATTGCCATTCCAATCAAAGCACCGATGATGGCAGGAACTAACCAGCCTACGCCAACACTGTAAAATGGAAGAACACTAAAAATATCTTGTAGGAATGTAATATTGATATTCGCAATGGCCAATCCATCGACGAAGCTTATGAATCCCGTAAACAGTAATGCAAAGCTATATACATACGATTCATTTTTCCAGCGATAGAAGGATAAGAGAATCAATACAATCGCCAGTGGATAAATCATGATCAGCACAGGCAGTGAGAATGCGATAAGCTGATTTAATCCGAAATTCGCCACAATCAAACTGAAAATGCTTAATATCGCAACGAATGTTTTATAGGAGATGGAAGGAAACACTTTTACAAAAAACTGGCTTGTCGCGGATACTAATCCAACAGATGTGGTCAGGCAAGCAAAGGTAATGGCAAGTGCAAGAATAACAGTACCTAATGAACCGAACAGATAGCTTGCAGAGCCTGATAAAATTTGTCCCCCATTATCCGCAGCACCAACAACATTCGTACTTGTGGCTCCCAGATAGGAAAGTCCGCCATATACCAAGGTCAATCCGATTGCTGCAATGAACCCAGCTTTCATGCAAAGGGAGGTAATGGTTTTTTTATCTGTAACCCCTTTGTCCTTGATGGCAGAAATCACGACAATTCCGAAAACTAATGCTGCAATGGTATCCATTGTAAGATACCCTTCCAAAAATCCTTTGAAAAATGGAGAATTCGCATATGCTTCAGAAGGTTTCTGAAGCTCTCCCATAGGGGTCACGATGCTTTTAATAACCAATATTCCAATTACCCCTAATAGAAGGGGTGTCAGTATTTTACCGATTCGATCAACAAGCTTGGTTGGGTTCAGTGCTAGAAAATACGTTATAGCAAAAAATCCAATTGTATAGAAGAATAAAGGCCAGCCCACCGGATTAACGGATTCCGGTAAAAATGGAGTAGCACCAATTTCAAAAGCTACCGTACCAGTTCGTGGAATTCCGAAGAATGGTCCAATTGCCAAGTACATAATGATAGTAAAAATAATTCCGAAAATTGGGTTTACACGATTAGCAAGTGTCTGCAGGTCTCCACCGGTATATGCTATCGCCATGACACCGAGTAGCGGCAATCCGACTCCGGTAATTAAAAATCCTATAACGGCCATACCTACACTAGTCCCGGCTGCCTGCCCCATTAACGGCGGGAAAATCATGTTTCCGGCTCCCAGGAATAGTGCAAAAAGCATTAAGCCTAATATGAGAATATCCTTATTGGAATATAGTTTATGTTGCATAAGTGAACCTCCTGATGACAAGAAATAATGAATACGTTTACATACTATCATAGTTTTGCTGAAATTTGTCGAATAACTTAAAAGTTAGACAATTCGATATATTAGAAAAACATTTACTAATCGTAACACAGAAAAGGATGAATAAAAAGTGAGAACAGTTTCCAGTAGAAAATGTCTGTTTTCACGAATGGATATGACCTAATCTTTTCCCTATTTGTAAAGTGTGCTAACATTAATATTTGCTTAGATGAAATAATTATCAGTGAAATACTTGCATCCCAAGCTGGAGGATTTATGATGATCTATTTGGATAATAGTGCGACAACAAAACCTTATAAAGAAGTGTTAGATTCCTATATAGCTGTATCCACCAATTATTTTGGCAACCCTTCCTCTCTTCATTCCCTAGGGGGAGAAGCGGAAAAGCTGCTTCATCATTCCCGTGAGGTGATAGCATCCCTACTGAAGGTGGAGCATAGGGAAATCATCTTCACATCCGGTGGAACTGAGAGTAATAACCTGGCAATAAAAGGGTCTGCCCTCAGCAAAAAACATCTCGGTAACCATATCATCACAACCTCAGTCGAACATCCATCTGTCACCAATGCGGTGGAGGACCTAAGGAAAGAAGGATTTGAGGTAACGATTCTACCGGTAAATGGGGAAGGAAGAGTTTCCCCGGAACAAGTGGAAAAAGCGATGAAGAAGGAAACGATTCTTGTTTCCATCATCCATGTAAATAATGAAACGGGAGTCATCCAGCCTATTGAGGAAATAAAAAAAGTGGTTAAACAGTTTCCTCACGCAAGTCTTCATGTGGACCATGTGCAGGGGATAGGAAAAGTTCAACTGAATATGGAGGGAATCGATTTATGTTCCATCTCCTCCCATAAATTTCATGGACTAAAAGGGAACGGGGTATTGGTTGTCAAGCAGGGGGTAAAGTTGCATCCCCTCTTTAGTGGAGGAAATCAGGAATGGACGCTCCGTTCGGGTACAGAAAATGTTGCCGGGATTGTGGCGATGACCAAGGCATTAAGAATGACCATGGAACTCAGTGAAAAGCGTTTGGATTCCATTCAAAGCCTGAAAGAGTATTTGATGAACGAACTGACTGAGAGGAAAGAGCTTGCAGTCAATACACCTTCCCATGACTCAGCCCCGCATATCGTCAATTTTTCCGTTCCGAAAGTGAAATCGGAAGTGTTGGTGCATGCACTTGGTGAAAAGGGGATTTTCGTATCAACAACTTCCGCCTGTTCCTCCAAGCGAAAGGCACCAAGTAAAACACTTTCTGCAATGGGGCTCTCGAAGGACCGCTCCGAGACGGCAATCCGTATCAGTATGACCTTCGAATCAACGAAAGAAGAGCTTGATATATTTTTAAAAGAAGTAGCTAAAGCAATCGACACAATAAAACAGGTAACGAGGTAGAAAATGATGAATTATGACCACATTTTGATCAGGTATGGGGAAATGTCCACTAAAGGTAGAAACAGAAAACAGTTTGTTCAAAAGCTCAGTTCGAACATCCTGGATAAAGTAAAAGACTTCCCTAAAGTTGGAATCGAAAAAAGCAGAGATAGAATGTTTATCAAGCTGAACGGGGAACCGCCGGAGCCAATCATTGAAAAGCTTCAACGTGTATTCGGAATCTACTCATTCAGTCTTGCAGTAAAAACAGCAACGGAGCTTGAAGATATGAAAAAAGGAGCGCTCTATGCCTTAAAAGCATTGCCTTATGAGGGTAAGACTTTTAAAGTAACGGCAAAAAGAGCGTACAAAAAGTTTGAACTCGATACAAACGGGTTGAACCATGCGATTGGATCTCATCTATTGATAAACACAGAAAATCTGAAGGTGAATGTCAAAGAACCAGATATAAATGTCAGGGTGGAGGTACGCGAGGATGCCACTTATATTACCTGTAAGGACATTTTAGGAGCAGGTGGCCTGCCGGTTGGTTCGAGTGGAAAAGGCGTATTGATGCTCTCAGGTGGGATTGATAGTCCGGTTGCGGGATATCTCGCGATGAAGAGGGGAATCGAGCTGCAAATAGTACACTTTTTCAGCCCTCCCTACACAAGTGAACGCGCAAAGCAAAAGGTGATCGATCTGGCTGAAAAACTGACAGAATTCGGTCCTTCCATCAATCTGCATATCGTTCCATTCACTGACATCCAGGTTGCCATCCAAAAGCAGATTCCTGAAAACTACACCATGACCTCCACGAGAAGATTCATGCTGTTGATAGCAGATAAGCTGCGTGAGCAAGAAAAAGGACTTGCAATCATAACAGGTGAAAGCCTTGGTCAGGTTGCAAGCCAGACCCTGCAGAGCATGGTAGCCATCAATGAAGTCACAAGTACACCGATTATCCGTCCATTGATTACGATGGATAAAACGGAAATCATGGAGATTGCGGATAAAATAGATACATTGGAAATTTCCAATCGCCCATATGAAGACTGTTGTACCATTTTCACTCCCGCTTCACCGAAAACGAAGCCGAAAGCAGAAAAAATCAACTTCTATGAAAGCTTTTTTGACGTGGAACAGATGGTAAAAGATGCGGTTGAAAACACTGAAAAGCTTAAAATAACGGGAAAATCAGATAAAGAAGACAGTCTTTTCAAGGAACTATTTTAAAGGCTGAAAACCTGTGAACAATTACCATTTTTAAAACATGAATGATGCCATGTGTTTTTACACATTCTATATTCACAAGGAGGTGAAAACACATGGCAAACAACAGTTCAAACCAACTAGTTGTACCTGGTGTACAACAAGCTCTTGACCAAATGAAATACGAAATCGCTTCTGAATTCGGAGTTCAACTTGGTCCTGATGCAACTGCTCGCGCTAACGGTTCCGTTGGTGGAGAAATCACTAAGCGCTTAGTTCAAATGGCTGAGCAAAGCTTTGGTGGCGGTTACCAAAAATAATAAATATAAATGGCTACGAGGTGGGGGCGACCCCACCTTTCTTATATTCTCTGGAGGTGTTTGTTTATGAAAGAGCAGAACCAGGTGGAAAAGCAGCAAAAAAAGCAAGGCCGCAAACGTCGGAGTGAGCCAAAACACGCAAAAAAATCAAATGAACAGTAATTGAATGGTGGCGCCTCCTTTGGAGGGCGCTATTTTTATGTATAAGAAGTGAGAGTTGGAATCGACACATATTTATTTAGTGCCTTTTCTGGACTAAAACTGTATTTAATCCTTTGTACCCATTTTTTAATCCAGATAACTTCATATTTAATCCAGTAAACTACATTTTTAATCCAACAGACTCTTTTTCCGATCCAGGATATCCGATATTTAATCCTAAACAATTATTCATTGACTCCTATCCATTGCTCAACATTTAAATTAACATGATAAAATTCCAACAAAATAATTCAAATTATTTAAAAAATTTTGTAAGATAGAGGTAGTACTAATACAAAGGGGATGACTTCATATGTTGAGAGAGGAATTATTGGCACCAGAAAAGTACAACCTTGTTCAGGAAGTGGAAAAGTTTGCACAAGCTGGTGAAAAGCTTGCACTGATCTGGGAAAGCGAGCAAGGGGAAAAAGATCAGGTTACATATCAGGAATTAATGAAAGCTGCAAATAAAATTGGAAACGCTTTACTTGCCGAGGGACTGAAAAAAGGGGATGTTGTCCTTCTGATGATGCCTAGACTGATTGATTCCTATAGAATCTACCTTGGTGCATTGAAAGCCGGCCTGGTTGTGATTCCATGCTCTGAAATGCTGAGGGAAAAGGACTTATCCTATCGAATTGAGCATGGGGATGTGAAAGGGATCATTACGTACCATCCTTATGTGGAACAGGCTAATAAACTAGAGGAAGTGGGCAGCTTGATCCGCTTCAGTGTAGGAGGATTCAATGATGCAGGCTGGAAGGATCTCCAAGACGAGATGGAGAAACAATCCGACACCATGCCTTTCGCTGAAACTTCCAAAGACGACGTGGCTTTCCTTTCCTATACATCAGGAACTACAGGGAACCCGAAAGGTGTTGTCCATACACATGGCTGGGCCTATGCGCACCTTCGCACAACATCCAAACATTGGCTGGGAATCGAGGAGAATGACGTGGTTTGGGCAACGGCGAGCCCAGGTTGGCAAAAATGGATCTGGAGTCCATTCCTTTCTACACTTGGTTCAGGTGCTACAGGGTTCGTTTATCATGGGAAATTTGATCCTAACACTTATTTGAAGCTCCTGGAAAAGTACGAAGTGAATGTCCTCTGCTGCACACCGACAGAGTACCGGATCATGGCGAAGGTGGATAATCTGGATGCCTATTCGCTGCCGCATCTCCATAGTGCTGTATCCGCAGGGGAACCGCTTAATAGAGAGGTTATCGACACGTTCAGAAGGCATTTTGAAATTGATGTAAGGGACGGTTATGGGCAAACGGAGAATACTCTTTTGATTGGTGTTCTGAAGGGGATGGAAATCAAATCGGGCTCCATGGGGAAACCGACTCCAGGAAACAGAGTTACCATCATCAATGATAATGCCGAGGAATGTGAGGTAGGTGAAGTAGGGGATATCGCGGTGCATATCGAGACTCCTGCACTGTTCAAGCATTACTACAAAGATCCGGAACGTACGTCAGGACAATTTAGAGGGGAATATTACATTACAGGTGATCGGGCGAAAAAGGACGAAGAGGGCTACTTCTGGTTTGAAGGGCGCAGTGACGATATCATCATCAGTTCAGGCTATACGATTGGACCATTTGAAGTGGAGGATGCACTCGTGAAGCATCCATTTGTCCGTGAATGTGCGGTGGTTGCAAGCCCGGATGAAATCAGAGGAAGTGTTGTCAAGGCTTTTGTCGTTCTGCAGGATGGTGCAGAAAAAGAAGAGGCTAAATTGACCAAGCTTTTGCAGGAGCACGTCAAAGAGCTTACAGCACCATATAAATATCCTCGAAAGATAGAGTATGTGGCGGAATTGCCGAAAACGACATCAGGTAAAATAAGAAGAATCGAATTGAGACAAAAGGAATCGGCATCAAAAGCAAAGTAAATAAGGTTGGCGGGTAATGGAACCATTACCCGCCTTTGTTCTGCATGCAGTTCTTTTGTATAGGACCCTTACAAATGATAATCTGAAACTATAACCTTAAAAACTTACATAGGAAAAGGGGCAAGAAAGTATATGGGAGAAATATGGTTTGGGGGCAAGATTTATACCCTTGTGGAAGAAGGCCAAACGGTGGAAGCGGTCTACACGGAGAATGGAGTAATTAAAGAAATTGGGGCTGCAAAAGAGCTGACCCAGAAATATGCTGCTGCTGCTGCGAAAAGGGATCTTCAAGGAGCGGTGATGTACCCTGGATTTACCGACAGTCATATGCATCTGATCGGACACGGGGAAAAACTGCTCCGCTTGGATTTATCCGAAATGACATCCGCACAGGAAATGAAAAAGGAGCTGTTCGAAAAAGTTGCTGACACCCCCGTTGGAGAATGGATTTTTGGAGAGGGATGGAATGAAAACAATTTTATCGATCGAAAAATCTTTCATCGTGCAGAACTGGATGAAATCACATCCAGCCATCCGATGATCCTATCGAGAGTATGCCGTCATGCGGTACTCGTAAATTCCAAGGCATTAGAGCTCGCAGGAATCACGAAGGATACCGAAAATCCTCCTGGAGGCGTTATTGTGAAGGACGAGCAAGGTGAGCCCACAGGATATCTATTGGATCAAGCACAGGAGCTGGTCAAAGCGGTCATTCCGAAAGCGACAGAAGAATATTTGTATACCGCACTGAAAAAGTCGGTTCAGGATTGCCTGAGACTTGGCCTGGTAGGGAGCCACAGTGAGGATCTAAGCTATTACGGCAGTTTCCACAAAACGTACGGTGCATTTGTCAATCTGATTGAACGTGACAAATGCAAATACAGGGCACATCTTCTTGTGCATCATGAGGTTGTAGATGATATGCATGAATTCGGCCACCGCTATAAAGATTCCACAGAATTTATCACGCTTGGTGCGATGAAGATTTTTGCCGATGGTGCGCTTGGGGGAAGAACAGCACTTTTAAGCAGGCCTTATAATGATGCACCTGAAACCTCTGGGGTGGAGATCCATTCGAAAGAACAGCTGGAGAGGCTTGTCAAAAAAGCGAGGGATTACGGGATGCCAGTTGCGGTACACACGATCGGAGATCTGGCTTTTGAATATATTTTGGATGTAATCGAGCTTTATCCTGCACCAGCAGGGGAAAGGGACCGTCTCATCCATGCACAGATTTTAACAGAGAGTTTGATTGAGCGTGCGAAAAAGCTCCCTATCATCCTGGATATTCAGCCCCGGTTTGTCGCAACGGATTTTCCTTGGATTATTGAACGGCTTGGAGAAGAGCGCCTGAAATACAGCTATGCGTGGAAAACGCTGCTTGATGAAGGGTTGATATGCGCAGGTGGATCTGATGCTCCAATAGAGCCGGTAGATCCGTTGCTCGGGATACATGCCGCTGTCACAAGGCAGGTGCCATCCGACCCGGAACAAACGGTGTATCTACCGGAGCAGTGCTTATCGATGTATGAAGCCATCCAATTATTCACGAAAGGAAGTGCCCAGGCCATTGGCGAGGAAGATAAGCAAGGTCTGATCAAGGAAGGGTACTATGCGGATTTCACGATACTGGATAAAGATCTGTTTCAGATTTCGGCTGATGAAATACTGGAGACCAATGTAAGGATGACGGTCGTGGACGGAACTGTTATGTATCAAAAGTGACATGCCGCTAAAACACCCCACTCCAGATATGATGGAGTGGGCTGTTTTCCTTATAGGAAAGTACGTTTCACTTTTTCCCAGAATGAATTGTCCTTCAGTTTTACCGTTTTGATTTTCTGGTCGGTCAATTGGATATCGAGTTTTTCGACATGACGGATACTCAAGGCTTCGTTGTCGATACCGATAGTCGGGTAGTCATTGCCGTCCTGGACCACTTTTAGAGTCAGCTTTCTTGCGCCAGCCATAATGAATGGCGAGCCAAGTGTACGATAGCTGTTATTGTTGATCGAAGCAAGCTCGCTTACCTGGAAGCATGGCAGCATCGGGTCCACAACCGCTCCATGTACGGATTTATTGTACGCGGTGCTTCCGGTCGGTGTGGAAACAATCATGCCATCTCCACGGAATGTTTCGAAATGGAGGTCGTCTATGTAAACATCGATTGCAAAGGTTTTGATGATGGCTGATCTAATCGAACATTCATTCAGGCAATAAAACTTGGACAAATCATCCACTGTCACTTGAATAGTAGGGTATTTTCTAACTTCAATCTGTTCATTTGTCATAGCTTCCACCATTTTATCGGTTTCGTCTATATGAAAATCGCAATAGAAGCTTGACGAATATTCCGTAGTAATACCTGCGTACAGGCAATCCTCCTTGAAGCCAGTTTTTTGGACAGCCTGCAGGAACGTCCCATCTCCTCCGACGGCAACAATGATGTTGGCTGTCCGGTAATCTTTTACCACCTCAAAGTTATTGGCTTCCGCTAACAGCTGCAAGTTGTTCACCTTTGTTTCAAGGTCCTGCTCTTTTTTGTAAAAAAAATACATTTTACGGCGCTCTGTCATCTTTTTTCCTCCTCTGATTAATAATTAATGGTGGAAAATCAAAGGATAACCAATAATCATTATCCTTTTCGTTTTGTTTTTAGTACAATTCTATATTGTGAATAGTTTATCATTTTCATGAAACTTTTTGAAAGAATTTAACGTAGTAGTACTGTACACACACTTTAGGAGGTTTTAGCATGAGCGGAAAACGGTGGGCAGCATTAGGTATAGCCTCATTGCTATTTTTGGTATCAATCGTGACGAATATGACTGCTAGCGCAACGGAAAGCAGTGAGTCACTGTCAGATTTTTTTGGAACAGACACAGGATTTGTTGAAAAAGTGGTGGAAGAGGGCAACCCGGACCGCAAGCTTTTAGTATTGGAAGTGAATGGCGCCATTCAAGACCTGGGGGAAGATGTGACATCCATTTTTCAAACCGCAGGCTATAATCATCGCCAATTCTTGAGAATGCTTGAACAGGCAAAGGAAGATGATTCAATCAAAGGAATTGTGCTTAGGGTGAACACGCCAGGTGGCGGGGTGTCGGAAAGTGCGGAAATACATAAAAGATTGATGGAAATCAAAGAAGAGACGAAAAAGCCGATTTATGTTTCCATGGGAGCGATGGCCGCTTCCGGTGGTTATTACATCGCGGCTCCTGCTGATAAAATTTTTGCAACCAATGAAACGATTACCGGCTCCATCGGTGTCATTATGCAAGGTGTGAACTACAAGGAGCTTGCAGAAAAGTATGGTGTGAAATTCGAGACCTTTAAAAGTGGGCCTTATAAGGATATCATGTCCCCAACAAAGGATATGACGGATGAAGAGCGCCAAATTCTGCAAACGATGGTTGACAATATGTACGACCGCTTTGTCAACGTTATTGTCGAGGGTAGAGAAATGAGTGAGGCAGAGGTGCGCAACATTGCAGATGGCCGCATCTACGACGGCCAGCAGGCCAAAGACATCAATATTGTTGATGAAATAGGTTATTTCGAGGATGTCGTGGACGCTATCAAAAAGGATCATAAATTAGGAAGCGTCCAAGTGATCCAGTATGAAGAAAATGTAGGGCTGGGCTCCCTCTTCAGTATGAATGCCAGCTCCCTACTTAAACCGGATTCTGAGATGCAGATGCTTGCGAAGCTCATCAACCAGCCTAACTCCCCAAGACTGATGTACTTGTATGCGGACTAGGAGGGTGGAAGAATGAGAGAAGAATCAAATAGAACAGAACCGGAAATGAATACGGTATCTGAAAATAAGAATGAGAATGTAGAAGAGATTCATGTGGAGAACGTCGAAGAGGAGCTTGTGCACGATTCCTATCCTAGTGCAGGCGTAGTAAATAACACCATTTTTAAGTCTCCGCCTGAAAGACCTGTATATCGGTTTGCGGGCTTCTGGATGAGACTGTGGGCATTTCTCTTGGACGGAATCATTATTTGGAGTATTGGCTCCATATTGATTGTTCCGCTATTTAGGGTGCTTGGACTTTCTACGGGAGAGAGCTCCATGTTTTCGCCGGCCGCTATTGCGACGACCATTGTCTTTTATGCCTACTTTATCCTGATGACCAAATACTTTAAGCAGACGCTGGGTAAAATGGTATTTGGACTGAGAGTAGTCGATCTTGCGGAGGAAAAGCTATCCTGGAAGACGGTCTTGTTCCGTGAAGGGATCGGGCGATATATTGCCGGTGTTTTTGCGCCTATCACCTTTGTAGTCTATCTGGTTGCCGCTTTCACGAAAAAGAAGCAAGGAGTGCATGACCTCTTTGCTGATACTAGTGTTGTTCATGAAAATTGATGATAAACCTGCAGGCTTGAAGCTTGCAGGTTTATTTTTTTTGCCCAAGGAGATAATGATTGTTGACGGAAAGGGCGTGAGTATATTGATTTGGATTGGTATTTTAGCTGGAATCGTCCTTCTACTATTTTTATTGATATTTTTCACTAAAATCACGGTCCATTTTTATTATCATCACCAGCAGGATGATGACGAAATGATAATCCGCTTAAGCGCCTGGTTTGGGCTTATTCGTTATACGATAGATGTCCCATTAATAAAAGTGGACAAGGAGACGGCCTCCATTGAAGTGAAGGAAGAGACTCATATGGGGAAGGATGGGGAGACGAAGGAGAAGGATAAAAAGTATTCCCCGGAGGAAATACTCAACAGCTTTCGTGACACCTATGAACTGGTGAGACATGTGGTGGGAATCCATAAAATAGTAAGAAGGTTTTTATCAAAAATGGAAATCAAGGAATTCGAATGGCACAGTAATATCGGCCTTGGGGATGCTGCACATACCGGAATGGTTGTTGGTGCGGGGTGGACGCTAAAGGGTGGGTTAGTCGGCTTTATGAGCCATTATACCAAATTGCAGACACAGCCGGTTCTCACTATTACCCCCTACTTTCAAATGATGGTCTCTCAAACTCTGATTAAGTGTATGATTCGTTTTCAAATCGGGTATGCTATTCTAGCAGGAATAAGAACCGTTAAATATTGGAAGGGCGGGAGGCCAAAATTCAAGACTCGTCCTTTATCCATGCTCTCTAAAGAAGAAGATAGACAAGAATCTATGTAAGTGTAAAGAAGGAGGATCTATATGTCCGAACATCCTATTAAAAGTCTGATGACGACCGCAATGGAAAACTTGAAAGATATGATTGATGTGAATACCATCATAGGTGATCCTGTTGAGACACCTGATGGAAGTGTCATCCTTACCGTGTCGAAGGTGGGATTTGGATTCGCAGCAGGGGGAAGTGAATTTCAAGGCACTTCTTCTTCAGGTCAGGAAAAGCATGACGGCGGCAATGGCCAGCAACAGCAGTCTAAGCTTCCTTTTGGTGGAGGTAGCGGTGGTGGAGTTTCCATTACGCCTATCGCCTTCTTGATTGTCAGCTCTTCAGGTGTGAAAATGCTCCATCTTGATGAAAGCACACATCTCTACGAGCGCATTCTGGATCTTGCTCCACAAGCGGTGGAAAAAGTGCAGCAGATGATGAACAGCAATAAAAAGAATCAAAACCAGCATTCCAATCACAACTCCTATTCAGATCACAAACAGGATCTGGACTTTTAAGAAGTTGGCTGCTTAGCAGTTGACTTCTTTTTTTATGGCTCTGTTAAACACCGCTGTTGATTTCCGCAAAAGGCTGCGCTTTCCGCGGGGCTGACGAGAGCCTCCTCGGCTTCGCCTGTGGGGTCTCTCACTAAACGCCATCTCCCGCAGGAGTCTCCGCCTTTTGCTCCAATCAACAGCTAGATTCTTGTTAAATCAACACTAGAAAGTAACAGAGCCCCTTTTAAAAAGTGATTATGGAGGGTGATTAATTGCAAAACACCCCCAACAGGGCTATTATTAACATTGTACATAACTTATAAGGAGTGAACATTTCATGGCAAACGTTACATTCAAAGGGAACAAAATGACTTTAGTCGGAAGCGAAGTTAAAGTTGGGGATAAGGCGCCTAATTTTTCCGTACTTGCAAACGATCTATCCCCAGTGACTCTTGAAGATTCCAAAGGTTTCAAGCGATTAATCAGTGTAGTTCCATCTATCGACACAGGTGTATGTGATGCACAGACCCGCCGTTTCAATGAAGAAGCTTCTAAATTGGATAACGTAAAAGTAATCACTGTCAGTATGGATCTGCCTTTCGCTCAAAAGCGTTGGTGTGCTGCCAGCGGACTTGATAACGTACAAGTTGTTTCCGATCACCGTGATGCATCATTTGGTGAAGCGTATGGCGTGTTAATGCAAGAACTTCGTTTATTGGCTCGTTCTACTTTCGTAGTCGATTCAAATGATACTGTAACTTATGTGGAATATGTTGGTGAAGGAACAGATCACCCTGACTATGATGCAGCTATCGAAGCTTTAAAAGCTGCTGAATAATTTATTGTCTTATTTGGCATCGATAGGAGCAGACTGTGGAATATGCAGTCTGCTTTATTTTTTTGCTTGTCGGAGCTGGTCAAGCCGCTTGCACTTTTAGGGCAACGCTAGTTAAAATAAGTATACTCATTAAGGAAAGAAGAATAGGAGTGTCAGAATGTCCATTACCAAATTGGAAAACACATTTAGTTTATTTGATACAACCGCGCAGATTTTGCAGGAGGAATTGGGGTGCACGTACTTGGAGGCACTTGCGGAAACGGCCGAGAATATGTTTCACGGGGACGTAATCCAGGAAGAAGTATCGGAAGTGACAAAGCGCCGCCTCACAAAGGAGTATGACAAGTTGAAGCTGCAGTCACTAAGTAAGGAAGAAATCCGTAAAGGATTCCAGCTTGCCATTCTAAAAGGCATGAAGGATGCGGCTCAGGTTCATCATCAGATGACTCCCGATGCCATTGCCATATTTATGGGTTATCTTGTAGGGAAATTCACTTCCCAAGAGCAGCAGCTGACACTTCTCGATCCTGCTGTTGGTACAGGAAACCTGTTGACTGCTGTGCTTAACCATCTGCAAGGGAAGAAACTTGAAGGTTTCGGAATTGATGTAGACGATCTTCTAGTAAAGCTTGCTTATAATAATGCCAATCTGCAGGAGCAGTCCATCAATCTATTCAACCAGGATAGCTTGGGTAATTTATATCTGGAGCCTGTGGATGTCGTGGTTAGTGACCTGCCAGTTGGCTACTATCCGAACGCGGTGAATGCTGCCAACTTCCAGCTGAAAGCCTCGGAAGGCCATTCCTATGCGCACTATCTATTTATTGAACAGAGCTTGAAGTATACCAAATCAGGTGGATACCTCTTCTTCCTTATTCCCAACTCCATGTTCGAGGACGAGGATGCACCAAGATTGAATTCTCTTATCAAGGAAGAAGCGTATATCCAAGGGATGCTGCAGCTGCCCGAATCCATGTTCCAGAACATTAAGCACGGAAAAAGCATCCTGATCCTCCAGAAAAAAGGCATAGGAGTGGAAAAGCCGAAAGAGGCACTGCTTGCCAGTCTTCCAAGCTTCTCCAACGTTCAGGCGATGGAGCGGATGATGGGGCAGATCAATCAGTGGTTTACGGAAAAAAACACCTCCAAATAAAGGTGACTCTATTCAGAAAATAACGAATATATAAGGTAAGCGTTACCATTAAGGGAAGGCTCTTGCAATTGAATTATGACGGTGTTTAAATGAAAAAGGTATATATAATGAACGTGCATTGCACAAGCTAGGATAGAGTATGGTCACCCTAATTTCAAACGAAGAGTGACAATATAAAAGGAGTTGTACGTAACGTCATGTCAAAAGTTATTGCGATAAATGCAGGTAGTTCTTCTCTTAAGTTCCAACTTTTCGAAATGCCAAGTGAGAATGTTATTACAAAAGGGCTAGTGGAACGTATCGGTTTAAATGATGCAGTATTCACTATTTCCGTGAACGGTGAAAAAGTAACAGAAATCACAGACATTCCGGAACATGGAGTAGCGGTTAAAATACTATTGAGCAAACTGATAGATTTGGGTATCATACAAAGCTTTGACGAAATTACAGGAATCGGCCACCGCGTCGTGCATGGTGGAGAGAAATTCAATGATTCCGTCCTGATTACGGATGAAGTGCTAGGTCAGCTTGAAGAGCTTTCCGAATTGGCCCCTCTTCATAACCCTGCAAACATCGTTGGAATAAAAGCCTTCAAGGAAATCCTGCCGAACGTTCCGGCAGTTGCTGTTTTTGATACGGCATTCCATCAGACGATGCCTGAAAAGTCTTTCTTGTACAGCTTGCCATACGAGTACTATGAGGATTATGGTGTACGTAAATATGGTTTCCACGGAACTTCCCATAAGTATGTATCAGAGCGTGCAGCGGAGCTTCTTGGCAGACCGGTTGAACAGCTTCGTCTGATCTCCTGCCATTTAGGTAATGGTGCGAGTATCGCTGCTATCGAGGGCGGTAAATCAATCGATACTTCCATGGGCTTCACACCATTGGCTGGTGTAGCGATGGGAACTCGTTCCGGTAATATCGACCCGGCTTTAATTCCATTCATTATGGAGAAGACAGGAAAAACGGCTGACGAAGTCTTGGATGTATTAAATAAACGCAGTGGTATCTTAGGGGTATCCGGTTTCTCCAGTGACTTGCGTGATATCGAGTCTTCTGCAAAGGAAGGTAATGAACGTGCGGAACTTGCTCTTGAAGTGTTTGCAAGCCGTATCCATAAATACATCGGTTCTTATGCTGCAAGAATGTTCGGTGTGGACGCCATCATCTTCACAGCTGGTATCGGGGAGAACAGTGATGTAATCCGTGCTCGTGTACTCCAGGGCCTTGAATTCATGGGCGTATACTGGGATCCGGCATTGAATAAGGTACGTGGTAAAGAAGCATTCATCAACTACCCTCATTCACCGGTAAAAGTAATGGTCATCCCTACAAATGAAGAAGTAATGATCGCAAGAGATGTTGTAAAAATAGCACTATAAAAATGAAAGCCTGAGTCTGGATATTTCTCCCGACTTGGGCTTTTTTTTACAGTCTGCTTCTATGCTATAATGGTACTAATCATAAATGAGAGTGAGGGGAAGACAGTGTCTGTCATATCCAGCGAAGAACAATGGAAACAAAGAATAGCAAATTGGGAGCATACCCTTTATTCATATGAACCATCACAGTTCAGCACCACAGTGGATTATTGGTTGGACCTGGCATTTGAATACCTGCCGGAGGACACCAAAGATATGTTCTTTTCTCAAATTGACACCTGGCTATTCCACTTACACGGTTTTATCCAGCAATCTTCCTTTCAGCAGCAGGCCGAAGAACGGATCTTGAAAATGGCCCAAAGCTATAAAGAGGATGTGGAAACGATTGAAGACATCCAGACTTTGACTCTAAGCCAAAAAGCTTTTATTGCAGAACAGCAGATTGCCAAGCAAAAGCTGTACTCCGTTATCCAGGGAGGGATGACCGGTACTGGCAAGCTTTCTACACTTGCAGTGGATATTCCAGCTTTTGCAGCATTGAATATTCGCACAACCCAGCTGATTGCGTTATCATTCGGTTACCGTGCCAGCACACCTTATGAAATGGTGAAGGCGCTGCAGCTGTTCTACTGTGCTACCATTCCGAAAAAATATCAATTTGAGCGGTGGCAGTCACTGACAAAAGATCTTGGACAGGAAGAGGATCTCTATTTTGACACTATTTCGGAAAAGGACCATCCCACCGTTTGGCTCCAACAGCCTTTGTTTCACCTTGTAAAACTATTATTTGTCGTGTTGCTTGGCCGTAGGAAAGTGAATGGCATTCCTATTATAGGCATGGTGGCAGGTGCGGGCACCAATTATTATTGGACAAAAGAAGTCTCTCAATTTGCCCATCATTACTATGTGATGCGCCATCTTTCTGTGAACAAATAATTCAAAAAAGACCGGCATTCAAACCTAGTTTGAGTGCCGGTCCTTTTATTTTCAGGCGTGCAGACGATCTTGTGATACATGCTGATTCATGCGATACCAAAGCCACAGATCATTGATCACACTTGCTAGTTCCGCAATATCTGAATTCAATTGGCAGGACCGTTCAAAATTGGATTCGTTATTCAACCTTTCCTGCTTTTCGTTGATCTCATTTTCCAATTCCTTGATTCTGTCCGGGATCTTCCCTCTGATTTTTTCCCATTCCAATAGAATATTCTGCTGGATTTCTTTGCTGTATTGATTCCAATCCATCTCCAATTCCGGCAAGGGAATCCCTAATCGTTCATTTTGTCTAAAAGAAAACATGACGACAACATCCTTTTTCTCCTCGTTTTCTTTATTGTATAACAAGCGAGTTCAACAATCTATGAAAAGGAAATATCTGCTTCCCGCTTTTATCGCCGTACGACAAGTACATCGCAATTTGCATGGCGTACAATCTTTTCAGAGACACTGCCACTAACGAGCCTTTCAGCAAAATTCATATCCGAGGAACCACAAACCATAAGATCTATTTGATGATCTTCTGCAATTTCATTGGGCAGCGTCTGTTTGGGAGAGCCAAACTCCATGATGGTTTTCACGGTGTGGACGCCTTTCTCTTTTGCCTCTTCCCCGTAATCACGCAATAGCTCTCTTGCATGTGCTTCCGCCTCTTCAGTCATTGTCACATCATATGCCTCCAACGTTGCAATGGACCTGATATCAATGACATGTGCAATGAAAAGTGCTGCATTATTTTGTAAACAGAGATGAATAGCTTTATGAAAAGCCGATTTTCCTTCTTCGGAACCGTCGATTGCAACAAGAATATTTCTATATGATTCATCCATCTTGATCAACTCCATTCTCTTTTATACTATTTTTTACCACATTTAAAAGAATGATAAACGAGGAAAGCTATCATGGTAAAAAGAGATGAGAAAGGTGGATGAAAAAGTATGAAAGATAAAGATCCAAAAGAGATATTTTCTTATGACGATGAAGCGGTAAATCAAGTGCATAATCAAATTACGGATGCCTACTCAAGTGGAGTGGTAGGGGACCAGTACAGCCAGAATGCCTATCAGCCGACAGAAGAAGAGCCGAACAAGCAAGAGGGACAATAATTTTTCTATAAAAAAGGTGCAGGCAACTATGCCGGCACCTTTTTGAGTAGTTTCTTGATCAATACATATAAGCAGCCTGTAAACAGAAATGATAAAAATCCTGGAGAGAAGGGTTCAGGCAGCAGAAAATAGAGTAGGATACCTGCAACAATACAATAAAATGCGGCTTTGTTGTAGGTGGGTAATGTATGCTCCGCGTTTATTTTTAATTTTTTGATGAACAGAAAATCTGTTACAATCACAGCGGATAAAGGAATAACAAAGGCACCTATCAGGGATATATAGTCTTTTGCCTGTTCCACGAGTTCAGGTGTCAGGGAAAGTAGAATGCCTGCCACCCCGAAGATCAGCGAACTCTTTAATCTTCCTAGTTCCGGAAGAGAATTAAGCAGGCTGAAGCCTCCCGTATAGGCGTTGCTTAGGTTGATGGAAATCATCGAGACCATCGCTGCGCCAAGGATAATTGAGCCATATACAGCAGAACCGGTCATTTCGCTTGTAGCGATAAAGGGGTTCAAAGAGCCGTTCAGACTCGCTGTAAATGCCCCGAAAAACGCCGTGAGGATAAATCCTGAAACATTACCGGCATAGAGTCCCCAGAAACCTTGTTTAGCAGTGATGGCATATCTGGTCATATCCGAAGAGGCAGATACACCAGAAACGTACTGTACAAAAGCAAGGCTTGCAAAGAAAACCATCATCGACAGATCCCATGACCCCTCACTGGCAGCCAGAATAGGTTTGTCAGACAGTTCTCTTATTAATAGAAAGAACATTAGAATCTGTCCTGTCAGCAATAATGGCATGAAGTATTTCGTCGCTTTCTTCACTGCTTCGAACCCGACAAGTGCCAACAGCGTCATAATGGATGCGAGGAACATGGCAATGACAGCAAAGGGAATGGAAGCCTTAAGGAACCGTTCCAATAGGAATTGCACCACCAATGCGCCTCCAATGGTTTGTACCGAAAACCAGTAAAGCGATGTGATCGTTCTTAATGGGGAAGAGACAAATCGTGCACCTTTTACGCCGATAATCGATCTGATCGCAAACTGTGAAGGTATGCCACGTTCCGCTCCAGGCAATGATAGGAAGGACACAAATAGGAAAGCAAGTGCGGCCCCGACAATCGTGGACAGAAATGCAGCCTTAAAGCTCAAGCCGCCCTCAATGACCGCCAATGCCGGGACGAGAAAGTTTCCTGCATTAACGGAAAATGCTATTTGAATGATCATATACTCATACCATTTGGTTTTTCTTAGATCCTGGGGCACTGCTTCCAGTCCGAATTTTTCAACTCTTGTGTGACGAAGAGGTACGGTGTTTTCTAAATTTGCCACGACGGTGTTCCCTTCTTCCCGCTTAAATGATGTTAGTTTCATTTTATCGCATGTTGACAGCTTAAATGTTGTAAATTTTTTTATTCTGCATGAAAATAGAGAGAGACTTCAGTTTAAGGGGGAATCCTGTTTTGCGTCATGCTTTGATAACAGCTGGTTCCAAAGGACTAGGAAAGAAAGTATCTGAAATGCTTTTAGAAAAAGGCTGTACTGTTTCCATCAATTTCCGAAGTGACATGGACGCGGTTGAAAAACTAAAAGAGAAATGGGCTCATTATGGAGAAGACCGACTTCATTTCTTTCAAGGGGATGTGACGAAAAAAAAGGACATGGAACGATTTGTTACAGAAGCTGTCCATAGATTCGGTCGCATCGATTACTTGATAAATAATGCAGGACCTTATATTTTTGAACGGAAAAAGCTCGCAGATTATACCGAAGATGAATGGTATGAGATGCTAGAAGGCAACTTGAGTTCGGTATTTCATTTATTTCGCCATGCCATTCCGATCATGAGAGAGCAGAAGTTTGGGAGAATTGTTACTTACGGGTTTCAAGGAGCGGAATCCTCACCAGGTTGGATCTATCGTTCCGCTTTTGCAGCTTCGAAGGTGGGATTGGTGTCCCTGACAAAATCCATCGCCATTGAAGAGGCAGAGAATGGAATAACCGCTAATATGATATGTCCAGGAAATATTGTAGGGGAAATGAAAGAGGCGGATATCGCGTATTCACGAGGCATTGCAGATGACCAAACCCCAGTGGGACGTTCGGGAACCGGGGAAGATATTGCACGGGCCATTCTTTTCTTATGTGACGATGATTCAGATATGATCACAGGGGCAGTAATGGAAGTTACAGGGGGAGTGGATGTCATCAATCGGTACCGCTAGAGTGCCTCCGATTACACCACTCGCTTGTCCGAATTATTTGTCAATTAGAATAATTCGGAGATTAGTAAAGCGCTTACATGAAGTTGCAGAAAATGGTTTTACATTTTCTTTTTTAATGTTATATTAATTACGTCTTTGTGATTATATGAAGGAGGTATTTGATTCATGCGTATTGGAGTGCCTAGAGAAATAAAGAATAATGAAAACCGTGTAGCCATGACTCCAGCAGGTGTTGTGAACCTTGTTGGATTTGGACACGAAGTATACATAGAAAAAGAAGCAGGTATGGGCTCGGGTTTTATGGACGAGCAGTACGTGCAGGCTGGAGCTAAAATAGTTGATACAGCTGAAGAAGCGTGGTCCATGGATATGGTCATGAAAGTAAAGGAGCCGCTTCCTTCCGAATACGGTTATTTCCGTGAAGGATTGATTCTTTTCACTTATCTGCATCTGGCTCCAGAACCTGAATTGACAAAAGCGCTTATCGACAACAAAGTGGTCGGGATTGCGTATGAAACGGTTCAGCTTCCAAACGGTTCCCTGCCGCTATTGACTCCAATGAGTGAGGTTGCAGGACGCATGGCAACGCAGATCGGAGCACAGTTCCTTGAGAAAATCAAAGGCGGTAAAGGAATCCTTCTTGGAGGTGTTCCAGGTGTGCGCCGCGGTAAAGTAACCATCATCGGTGGTGGAGTTGCCGGTACAAATGCTGCAAAAATGGCTATCGGTCTTGGAGCGGATGTCACGATCCTTGATTTGAACCCGGACCGTCTTCGTCAGTTGGATGATATCTTTGGAAAAGACATTCAGACTTTAATGAGTAACCCTTTGAACCTGGAAATAGCAGTAAAGGAATCCGATCTAGTTATCGGTGCCGTTCTTATTCCAGGAGCTAAAGCACCAAAGCTTGTATCAGAAGAAATGATTCAATCTATGGGTGCCGGTTCCGTTGTAGTCGATATCGCTATCGACCAGGGCGGGATCTTTGAGACAACGGATCGCATTACAACGCATGATGATCCAACTTATGTGAAGCATGATGTTGTGCATTATGCAGTAGCGAACATGCCTGGAGCAGTTCCACGTACGTCGACTATTGCATTGACCAACGTAACAGTGCCGTATGCCGTGCAAATCGCCAACAAAGGCTACAAGCAGGCATGCTTGGACAACGAGGCGCTATTAAAAGGTATCAATACCTTGAATGGTTTTGTAACCTATGCCGCTGTTGCCGATTCTCATGGTTTAGCTTACGAGAGCGCAAGCACATTATTATCAAAAGCTTGATAAGGAAGACCGGACACGGTGGAACCCCACTTGTTCGGTCTTATTTTATGGCTCTTTTCGTAAAGATTGTTGTTTTAAGTATAGGGCTGGGCTAAAGATAAGGTGTCAACATTAAACTCCCTGTTGGTCTCCGTTCCAGGCGTTCGCTTATCCTAAGGCTCCCATCCGTCACCGGGGAATCTTGTGTACCTCGCTGCAATCAACGGGCTACATTTGATGCTTACATTTTATCTAAATAGCAACTATAAATGCGAAAAGAGCCTATTTTATAAAGCAAGGATGAAAAAAATGAACCTTTTTACGGAACGAGCTATTATGATTATGAAACAGATTCCTGCTGGTAAGGTGATGAGCTATGGGCAGGTTGCGGCTTTGGCGGGAAGCCCAAGAGGCGCTCGCCAGATTGTGCGGATTCTTCACTCCATGAGCAGGAAATATGATATTCCTTGGCATCGTGTCATCAATGCAAAGGGTGAGATTGGATTCAAGGATGAGGGACAGCTGTTTGAACAGAAAAGAAGATTGGAAATGGAGAAAGTCGTGATTGATGAAAATAACAGAATCGATTTGAAAAAATACCGTTATCTTCCAGATGGACTGTTTTTCTAAAATAGTTAGAATAGTTATAATAGTGGATCATTATAAAATATATTAACCTCCTTCATTAAGTGACCGATATAAGTTAGGTACACTAGTTGAAGGAGTTTTTTTATGAAAAATAGCCGTTTTTTTATTCTTTTGATTACTATATTACTATTATTGGGAGGATGCTCCAAGCCTGAGATTACTGTTGATATGAAGGATACGGTCAGTGTCGGAATCATGCTGTCAGATGTGGGATTGGGAGATCAGTCCTTCAGTGATGCAGCGTTTACGGGACTAGTCCGTTCCAGGGATGAATTGGGGATTGTTTTTTCCTATAAGGAGCTTTCGGAAACAGGCTCATATGAAAAAGGACTTCGGGAATTGGTGGAAGAAGATCATGACCTGATTGTTGGTTTAGGGTTCATGGTACAGGAAGATCTGGAAAAGGTCGCCTCTGATTATCCAAAACAGAAATTTCTATTGGTTGATTCAGTTTCCGAGCTACCAAATATCACATCCATAACATTCAAAGAAAATGAAGGAAGCTTTCTGGCTGGTGTTTTGGCTGCCCAAACTACCTCCTCCAAGAGATTGGGCTTCGTTGGGGGAGCAGATGTACCGCTAATCCGAAAATTCCTTTCCGGATTCGAGCAAGGGGCGAAAGCAATCGACCCTAGTATTGAAGTAGTAGCCCATTTTGCCAATGATTTCGGTAATAGCGAATTAGGGTCACAGCTTGCAAAAAAGTTAATGGATGAAAATGTGGACGTTCTCTATGCAGCTGCTGGCTTAACCGGTGTAGGTGTCCTACAAGAAGCCCAAAGCCAAGGTAAGCTTGCTATTGGAGTGGACAGCGATCAGTTCTTTTTTGCTGAAAAGGCCGTTATATCCTCCATGATGAAGAATGTGGACATCGCATTATACAATGTCATAGAAGAATATACGAAAAGCTCGGAGATACCTTCAGGAACCATTGAATTAGGCTTGGTGGAAGGTGGAGTAGGTCTTGCGCCGATCAGGGTCATCCCATACTCCACTATCGATCAGGAAGAGTTGGAGGAATGGAAAGAAAATATCATGGACGGAACGGTTACCGTAAAGTGAGGAGAATAAGATGACGATCAAAAGAAAACTAATACTCAATTCCACTGCGGTTCTTATCGTTGCGCTCATCATGGTCGCGACTATTATTTTTCAGATGATTTCCATGCAGACTAGTAACCGCGATGTTGTAGATGTTCTTGTGAATGTTCAAAAACTGGAATCAAGTACGCTGACATTGAAACAGAGCCTGAATAATGCATCGATTTTAAACAATGACGCAAGTAAGCATGAGGTCAAGGTTGCGAGGGATCACACACTCTCCTGGTTCAAGAAGCTGGAGGAAACGTTATTCGACAAAGAGAGCAGAGGATACTTGGAAAACGCTGCAATGAAGCTGGAACTGTTGAACAATTCGACCGTTTCGGCATTGAATGCCAATGACAACGCGGAGCTTAAACGCCAGTCTGTCCGTGTAGATGGTATTTCCAATGATATCTACATGCTCAATATGTATGTAACAGAATATTACGATCAAGTGCAGACCAATCTGGAAAAACAGGTAAAGTCCATAGTCGTATCTGCCATTATCGGAGCAGTAATACTCATCATCTTTTCCATCGCTTCTTCCTTAAGGGTGACATATGCCATTACCCGACCGTTGGATCGCATTGCCGAGCAGGCAAGGGAAATTGCTGACGGAAACCTTCAGGTGGAGCCGTTTGTCTATAATAAAAAAGATGAGCTTGGCCAATTGAATCATTCATTCCAGCAAATGACCGAACAGCTGCATCACTTGATAAAAGAAGTTCAAGTGGCAAGTGATCAGGTTAACAGCTTCGCATCACAGGTGGAAGCGGAAAATGCCACATTGAGTGAAATTACAAAGCAGATTGCGGTCTCTACAGATGAACTGTCTGCAGGAGCCCAGTCCATTTCAAGCGAGCTCCAGGACTCTGTGCATATGATTTCTGATATGGATGAGCATTTCTCCTCCAATGTTGTGATTACGAAAGAGAGCAAGGAGCTTGCCCAAAAGGCAAAGGCTGCGGTGGATACCGGCTTGGAGACGCTTCAGTCCCAAGAAAAAAATGTGGAGGAAACACAGCTTGCGACACAATCCATTGAACGGGCTACCAAACAGTTCCAAACTTACGCCGAGAAAATTGAAGATGTTGCAGCAGCTGTATCGTCCATTTCAGAGCATACCAACCTGTTGGCATTAAATGCCGCGATAGAAGCGGCAAGAGCAGGTGAAGCTGGAAAAGGCTTTGCGGTTGTAGCAACAGAGGTGAGAAAGCTTGCTGATGAATCCAAGAACCTGATGACAGAAGTGTTCTCGGTTATAGGAGAATTGAAATTGGGGCTTGAGGAAGTAGTGGTTTCTGTTGGGCATGGTGTGACGATGTCCCTAGAACAAAAAGAGACCATGACGCTCACTTCCAAGTCTTTTCATGTGATACAGGAGAGCATGGAGTTGATGGACGCGCAAATCTCCAACCTTGTCCAAGGTGTTTCCAAGTCAAAGGAACTCGGCGAACACGTCCTCTCGAACGTCGATAATATCAGCGCAGTGGTAGAAGAAACGGCAGCAGGCAGCGAAGAAATCAGCGCCGCCACCACAGAACAAGTCCACGCATTCACCAACCTAAGTGAAAAGGTCCTTGAACTGAAAGAACTTACAGTAAGCCTGCAACAATCAATTTCGAGATTTAAAGTATAATTAAAAACACGGAAGCACTCCAATTAGGGTGCTTCCTTTTTTGAGAAAAAAAATGATAGATATTCCACAAATCAAGGTGTAATATTATTAAAAATAACAAATTTTCAAAGTATACTAGCAGATGATTGGAGCAATAGGCGAAGACTACTGCGGGAGATAGCGGTAGGCTGGAGAACCCGCAGGTCAAAGCCCGAGGAGGCTCCAGCACCGCCCCTTGGGTCGCTGCGCCTATTGCGGAAATCAACTGCGGTCTTTAAAGGAGCCGAATAGTTCATTACTCCTGTTGTATAAAAAATCAGAATATTAAAACTGTTAAAGAGGTCGATGAATTTGACACAAGATATAACTATTAAAGAACAAACAATTTTTCATCACACGGGAAATAAAATAATTACAGAAGATCGAGAAATCAACATAATTGCTAGATACGAAGAACCATTAATAGTAGTCTTGGGTAATGTATTAAGTGATGATGAATGCGACGAACTGATTAAACAGTCAAGAGATAGGATGCAGCGTTCGAAAATCGGTAATGCGCGTGAAGTCGATGAACTCAGAACAAGCAGCAGTATGTTTTTTCAAGAAGGTGAGAATGACATTATTGCCAGAATTGAAAAAAGAACCTCACAGATTATGAACATTCCCGTTGAACATGGAGAAGGCCTTCAAGTTCTTAACTATAAAAAGGGACAAGAGTATAAAGCTCATTTCGATTTTTTCTCATCAGCAAGTAGACCGGTAAACAATCCGAGGGTAAGCACTCTGGTCATGTACTTGAATGACGTGGAGGAGGGTGGGGAAACGTATTTTCCTAAACTGAATTTTTCAGTTGCTCCCAAAAAGGGGATGGCAGTGTATTTCGAATATTTCTATGATAATCATGATTTGAACGAGCTGACTTTGCATGGTGGTTCTCCAATTATCAAAGGTGAAAAGTGGGCAGCAACACAGTGGATGAGAAGGAAAAGATATAAATAGATATTAAAAATGGTCAGAGTTTAAACAAAAAACTCTGACCATTTTATCTATTATGCTTTGATAATCTGCAAGTCTTTCGGATAGCTTGTCAGGATCTCAATTCCGCTTTCGGTCACCAGGATGTCATCCTCGATTCTTACGCCACCAACTGACGGCTTGTAGATGCCAGGCTCGACCGTGAAGGCCATCCCTTTTTGAAGCTTCATTGTGTTTGTTGCATTCATGGACGGATATTCATGAACCTCGATGCCGAGACCATGACCGATGCGATGCGTGAAATACTCGCCATATCCTTTTTCAGTGATGATGGAGCGGGCAGTACGGTCAATCAGTCCAATCTCAACGCCAGGCTTACAAATCTCAAGTGTCGAGGTTTGGGCTTTCAGAACTGTTTCGTAAATATCCTGCTGCTTTTCGCCTACATCCCCGAATGCGACCGTTCTGGTGATGTCCGAGCAATATCCGTTCAGCACAACACCGAGGTCGAATAATACAAGGTCTCCATGCTGAATAGTCTCGAGGCCAGGTTTACCGTGTGGTGACGCTGTCTTTTCCCCGGCAAGTGCCATCGTGGAGAAGGACATCTGGCTGATTCCCTTTTTCTTTAACTCGTATTCAATAATGGCCACAAGCTCCTGCTCGGTACGCCCTTTTTTAATGTTATGTACGCCTACTTCCACTCCGAAGTCAGCAAGCTTTGCCGCCTCACGCAAAATGGAAATCTCATCCTCGTCCTTGGTCAAACGAAGCTCATACATCTTCACTTCCGCAGAAGTAAATGCAGCTTGAGGGAAAATCTCCTGAAGCTTTTGGAAACGTGAAACCGTCATATGCTCCTGTTCAATCGCAAGCTTTTCGATTGTAACGTTACGCTTTTCTACATCTTCCTTCACTTTTTCCCATGGATCGTCCGTGTCGTCATAGCCAATGATTCCATATGTCCATCCGCTATTCTTCACCTGCTCCCTTTCCATATTCGGGCAGACGATTGCAGGCTCGCTGTCAGGAAAAACGAGAAGGCCCAATAAACGCTCATGTGGATCTGTGTAGAATCCTGTGAGGTAAAAAACGTTCGGTGTGGAAGTTAAAAAACATGCGGAAAGGTTTTCTTCTTTTACCCAATTTACGAGCTGTTCGAGTCGTTGTTCTTTCATTTCTATCACTCCTTCTAGATCATTCCACTTACAAAGTAGGTGTGTTTTACATTTAGATTAGCAGGGAATCATACATCTGTAAAATTAAAAGGAGGATTTCTCCCTTTTGAAAGAGAAGCTATGGTAGAAATCTATCGATAGGAGAGGATAGTTATGAAGGTTTCATTTCATGGTCACTCTGTTGTGAAAGTGGAAGCGAAGGGGAAAACGATTTTGTTTGACCCATTCATTACAGGAAACGGCAGTACAGATCTAAAGGTGGAGGATGTAAAAGTGGACGTTATCCTCCTCACACATGGGCACAATGACCATGTAGGAGATACGGTAGATCTTGCACTGAAAAATGATGCACTGGTCATTGCGCCATTTGAGCTTGCAGAATACCTGGAATGGCAAGGCTTGCGAACACACGGGATGAGCATCGGCGGTTCTTATACTTTTGAATTTGGTACGGTGAAGCTGACCCAGGCTTTTCACAGCTCAAGCTATACAGATTATGAAACAAAAACAATCGTCTATACTGGTATGCCAAGCGGAATCTTGCTGACGATAGAGGACAAAACGATTTATCACGCTGGTGATACGGGTCTATTCTCGGACATGAAAATGATCGGGGAACACAACGATATTGAGCTGGCCTTCCTGCCGATTGGGGACAATTATACAATGGGACCTGAGGATGCCTTGAAGGCTGCAAAATGGCTGGATGCCAAGCGGGTGGTTCCTATCCATTACAATACTTTCCCGGTAATCGAACAGAATCCGGACGAATTTGTTGCAAGACTGCCGAAGAGGACCGGGCTTGTGATGATGGTTGGGGACACAATAGATTTGTAAGGTAATGAGAAGCAGAATTCCCTGCTTCTTTTTTTTTGCCTGTTGAATATATATTAAACAAGCTGTTTATAGAGTGGGAGGGACTGTTGATGAAGAATAGAATTCTGCTAAGTTTGCTTTGTATAGGGGCATTGTTGTATGTGGCAGTGCCAAGGCTTCCGATGGGAGAAGATGGGCTTGCCGGTTGGTTTGCGCTTGCGTGGCTTGTGGTTTGTTTGATGGCCGTCGGGGGGAATATTGCAGCACTTATGTATCTTCCAAAAAGAAAGCGGATCACAAGTAAAGTGAAATTCGAGCAGGAAAAAAGGGTGCGTTTGCGCCAATATTAGTAAACTCATTGAATCCACCACCTTTCCACCGTATAATAAAGGGATAAATAATTAGTTGGACGGGTGAAGAGTGTGACAAAGCATGAACAAATTATCCATTTTATTGAAGAACTGCCAATCGGGGAGAAGATTTCTGTTCGTCAGATCGCGAAAGAGCTGACTGTGAGTGAAGGGACAGCATATCGGGCGATCAAGGATGCGGAAAACAAAGGCTACGTCAGTACCATTGAACGTGTAGGTACGATCCGTATCGAACGAAAAAAGAAAGAGAACATCGAAAAGCTGACCTTTGCCGAGGTTGTCAATATCGTGGATGGACAAGTGTTGGGCGGAAAAGAAGGGTTACATAAAACCTTGAATAAATTCGTCATCGGCGCCATGAAGCTTGAAGCGATGATGCGTTATACGGAAGCGGGCAACCTATTGATTGTCGGTAACCGGACGAATGCCCATCAGCTTGCAATTGAAGCAGGTGCCGCTGTGCTTATCACAGGAGGATTTGATACAGATGAGCATGTAAAAAAGCTCGCGGACGAAATGAAGCTTCCGATCATTTCCAGCAGCTATGATACATTTACAGTGGCAACGCTGATAAACCGAGCCATCTATGACCAGCTCATCAAAAAAGAAATTGTACTGGTAGAGGACATTTTGACTCCTATTGAAGCGACGACCTATCTGACAACAGAGGATACAATCAAGGACTGGTATAAATATAACGAGGAAATCAAGCATAGCCGTTTTCCGATTATAGATAAGAACCTGAAAGTCCAGGGTGTTGTCACCTCCAAAGACGTACTCGGAAAAGATAATGGTCTTCTGATTGAAAAAGTGATGACGAAAAATCCGATTACTGTTAACGGAAAAACGTCTGTTGCATCCGCAGCACATATCATGGTGTGGGAAGGCATTGAGATGCTGCCGGTCGTCGATCCAAACCATCGTCTGCTTGGCATTATCAGCCGTCAGGATGTGCTGAAGGCGCTGCAGATGATCCAAAGGCAGCCACAGGTCGGGGAAACGCTGGACGATATTGTGACCAATCAATTTGTGGATGTAACAGAGACAAAAGGGGAGGAACACTACCAAAGCGAAGTGACTCCTCAGATGACGAACTCTGTTGGGACCATTTCCTATGGAGTATTTACAACAATCGTCACGGAAGCGGCAAAGCGGGCAATCCGCAACCTGAAAAAGGGTGATATGGTTGTGGAGAATATCACCATCTACTTTATCAAGCCTGTCCAAATTGATAGCATGATCGAGATTAAACCGAAGATACTCGAGGTCGGGCGTAAGTTCGGAAAAGTGGACGTAGAAGTCTACCATGACGGCGCCGTTGTCGGTAAAGCGATGATGATGGTGCAGTTGATGCAATAATAAATAAGAACCGGGTTCCCTGCTAGTG
Organism: Sutcliffiella sp. NPDC057660; assembly: GCF_042800035.1. Classification (NCBI taxonomy): domain Bacteria; kingdom Bacillati; phylum Bacillota; class Bacilli; order Caryophanales; family Bacillaceae; genus Sutcliffiella; species Sutcliffiella sp. NPDC057660. Next base: position 13,582 of record NZ_JBHVHV010000015.1, on the reverse strand, counting down.
GGAACCCGGTTCTTTTGGCTTTAGGAGGGAAGTGAAATACCGTTTATGCACAAAAAATAGATTTGCGCTCAAAAACAAAACGTTTATGCGTAAAAAATTTAATTTGTGCACAAAAATCTAGGGCATTTGCACAAAAAATAAGATTTATGCACAAAACCCTCTCTATGGTAAAATTCACCCTGCACCCATCAGCTATAAGCTGAGACAATCAGTTCGTATCAACCAAAAAAAGCAACCTCACAAAAGGCTGCCTTCTAACTTCCGTTATCTATCAATTCGTAACCGTCTTTTCTTTCATTTCCTGTTCTTTTACGTATTCCGCTTCCTTGATTGCATATGGAAGGTAGAAACGGTATGACTTAAGTCCGGCCCAAAAGCTGGCTGCACCCACCAGGATCAGTACGACTCCGACCACGATTGCCACAGTCGACAACGGATTGATAATTGTATTCAAACCAAAGAATAAGACGAAGCTGCCAAGAGCCATACTGGATTTTGCGCTTAGCCATTTCTTTTCTGCAGGCAGTTGGGTACGGAAATATTTTACTTTATAGAACAAATAGAAAATGAACGAGAAAATGATCAAAAATACAAAAATAGGCACGCAGGAACACTCCTTATATGTGAACTAGTTTCATTTTAACAAAAGATTGCCTCCTTATTGTAACGTGTTCGTGACAGAAATTCTACTTTTGCTCCAAGATGAATGCAGCGGAACCCTCTATATTACTTTGATAATGAGAGAAACTATGATTAAATGAAAGTAATGAAACAGATAAATGAGGGATAGTATGAAGCAGCAAATAATAGATGAAATCAAAGCCCATGACACGATTATTGTTCACCGCCATGTTCGCCCGGACCCAGATGCATATGGATCCCAATGTGGACTGGCTGAAATTATCAAAGAGTCTTACCCTGAGAAAATGGTATACAGAGTCGGATTGGAAGAGGAATCATTGCGGTTTCTAAGCAGATTGGATGAAATACCTGACTCAAGCTATGAAGGGGCACTCGTCATTGTCTGTGATACGGCCAATGCGGAACGAATCTGTGATGAGCGCTATAAGCTGGCAAGCAAGCTGATAAAAATCGACCATCATCCGAACGATGACAAATATGGAGACCTGATCTGGGTGGATACGGATGCAAGCTCGACAAGCGAGATGATCTATGAACTTTATCTTGCTGGGGAGCATCAGGGATACCGAATGACAAAAGAAGCGGCAAGACTGATCTATGCAGGGATTATCGGGGATACAGGACGATTCCTTTTCCAAAGCACCAACACCAAAACCTTTCAGTATGCAGGCGAGCTATTAAGCTATGGTTTCTCCATGACCGACCTTTATAATGAGCTTTATAAAATGAAGCTTCATGTTGCAAAGCTGAGTGGCTATGTGCTGGAAAACTTCAACCTGCATGAAGAGGGGGTCGCTTCCATGAGGATCACAAAAGAGATTCTTCAGCGTTATAACGCATTGCCTTCTGAAGCGTCTCAACTGGTTGGAATGCTCGGCAATCTTGAAGGAATAAAGGCGTGGGTATTCTTTATCGAAGAAACTGATCAGATCAGAGTAAGACTCCGTTCCAAAGGTCCGATAGTAAACCAGGTGGCAAAGCGCTATAACGGCGGGGGGCATCCTCTGGCATCCGGAGCTTCCATCTACCAGTGGGACGATGCGGAGAATGTGCTGAGTGATTTGATTGAAACGTGCAGAGCGCAATTGCAGGGAGAATAAAAGATAGAGGCTGACGTCAACCGACTCCAGCCTCCCATCACTCCACCTTTACGATCATAAGACCGATTTCAATGGTCGTATCAATATAAAGGTCTTCCACATGAAAATAGTACTTCGTTTCATCCAATTCGTAGCTTTTGTTTTCTATCGTTTTTTTCAAGAGCTCCTTATTGTCCTTGATTCCTTTGACTTCCTTGGCAATGAGATGATTCAAATCCTTTTTGATGCCGTCTATAATGGAGAAGCGAGTCAGGGAGCTCAACTCATATTTATCATGATTGATAATGGTAATTTCAATATCCTGTACCTTCAGCGTTTCTTTTTCCTCTTTCAGCTTTTCATTGTCTTCAGTTAAGATATGATACCTATCTTCATACAGCTCCAACTGTTTTTTGTATTTTACTAGTTCTCCTACCTGCCTTTCCTGCATCGCACCATACAATATCAAGAACACTACCCAACCAATGACTGCACCAAGCACGACTCCTGAAAAAAACAGCTGCCAGCTTGGCTCTTTATGATAAGGGGGCACCCGCATCTCAAAGGTCTTCCTGTGTCAGCCAGCTGATGATCAAAGCACCTGTCTGAGCGCCGCCTGTTGCGGAAATGATCAGGAGGAGCTGTTTGACAAGGAATTTAGTCTCCCCGTTAAACAGTCCTTTTTCAAGATTGTAAAAAGTATCAAATGTTCCACCGATGGCCGCCACAATGGCCCATATCTTCAAACTGTTTGCAAGCCGGAAAATCCTTGTCAATGGTGCATCCCCCACTAAAAAGGCGGCAATACCACCTATGATGGCCCCGCCAATAATGACTCCGATCGCTATAAAGAAGCTGAATAGCATCGTTGCTACAAATGGATCCTTTACATCCATACCCATCATCCTTTCTGTCATTATTTATATATATGGACAGGGAGTAGGAAGTATGATGTGTTAGACTTAGGTTATCAGGATTGTTTTTTCATAAAAGGAAAATTTATAATAAATTCAGGATTAGTCAGTAAGGTGTGATGATAATGAGTGTCGTACATTTACATATAATGAGCTCATTCAGTTTGTTGAACAGTTCGGTACGGTTCAGCCAGCTGATTGACAGAGCAAAACAACTTGGATTAACCTCTCTTGCATTAACGGATGAAAATGTGATGTATGGGGCGGTTGATTTTTATAAAGCATGCAAAAAAGCGGATATCAAGCCGATTATCGGACTGAAACTATCTGTTTTGAATGCCGAGGAGGATGCAAAAAGCAGTTCGATTGTATTGCTTGCAGAAAACATGCAAGGCTACACAAATCTGATGAAGCTCTCGAGCATTGTTCAAACAAAGTCACTTCAAGGTGTCCCGAAAAAATGGCTCAAGCACTATGCTGCGGGTTTGACTGCGATACTCTCTGCAACAGAATCGGAATTGGCTTGGATGGAAGAATCGGAAGCACTCGAGGGCATCGTCAAGCAGTATACAGGAATGTATGGCAAGCAGCATGTATTTCTCGGTATCGATCGAAACACCAAAGAAGCTTATGAACAATCGGAAGCTCTCCGTAAAACCCTGACATTGCCTATCGTAGCATTAAGTAAAGTCCACTACATGGTGCAGGAGGATGCTTTTGTCTATGAATGCCTCCGTTCGATCAAAGAGGGAGTGAAGCTTGAATCCCTCCCGAAAACCGCTCCCCACTATTTGCGAAATGTCAACGAGATGGTGGAGCTGTTTCAGGATATCCCGGAAGCGCTGGAAAATACCTATCTCATCAGCCAAAGATGCCAAGTAGACATACAGTTTAATCAGAATGCATTGCCGAGCTATCCTGTTGAAGATGGTCTTTCCGCTGATGAGTATCTTGAAGAACGGTGCTGGATCGGGCTCAATGAACGCTTGGGTGAAGTGGACGAAACCTATAAAGAACGGCTTCGTTATGAATTGAAAGTGATAAAGGGCATGAAGTTCAGCGATTATTTCCTGATCGTTTGGGACTTTATGTATTTTGCCAGAAAAGAAGGCATTCTCACCGGACCGGGGCGTGGTTCAGCTGCCGGTTCACTTGTAGCCTACAGTCTTTATATTACGAATGTCGATCCGATCGAGCATCAGCTTCTATTTGAGCGATTCCTGAACCCCGAGAGGATAACGATGCCTGATATAGATATCGATTTTCAGGACAATAGGCGTGACGAGGTCATTCATTATGTAGCACAGAAGTACGGGGAACTGCATGTTGCCCAGATCATCACCTTTGGGACCCTTGCTGCCAAGGCTGCCTGGAGGGACGTCAGCAAGGTGCTGAACCTGTCAGGTAAAGAGATTGAGTTGATATCCAAAATGATCCCATCGAGACCAGGCATCACCCTTGATGCGGCTTATCAGGAAAATGAGCAGTTAAGAAGAGCAATCAATGAATCAGAAGAGCGGAAACGGGCATTTGCCGCTGCGAAGAAAATAGAAGGTCTTCCAAGACACAGCTCTACTCATGCTGCAGGCGTGATCATCAGCCACAAGCCTTTAACGGAAATCATTCCAATCCAGTCAGGTCACGAGGATATCTACCTTACCCAGTTTACAATGGAGACGCTCGAGGAACTAGGACTTTTAAAGATGGATTTTCTCGGTCTGCGCAACTTGACCATGATCCAGAACATACAAAATCAATTAAAAAAGACAATGCAGTCCTACAAAAGCATGGAAGAAATGCCAGCTGACGATATTTCCACCTTTAAACTGCTTAGTGATGGGGACACATCAGGCATCTTCCAATTGGAGTCTCCAGGAATGAAAAAGGTGTTAACAAGACTGAAGCCGACGTCCCTCGAAGACATTGTTGCTGTCAATGCCCTCTATCGTCCTGGCCCAATGGAACAGATTCCACTCTTTATTGACAGAAAGCACGGGAAGAAGAAAGTGGAATACCTTCATCCTGTCCTGGAGCCGATTCTGAAAAATACGTATGGTGTCATCGTATATCAGGAACAGATCATGCAGATAGCGGCTGTTATGGCTGGCTTTTCGCTTGGAGAAGCGGATCTACTAAGACGAGCAGTGGGGAAGAAGAAGAAAGAAGTGCTGGCAGAAGAGCGTAACCATTTCGTAAGCGGCTGCTTGAAAAAGGGCTATGACGAGACTACCGCCAATCAGGTGTATGATTTGATCGTGCGCTTTGCTGATTACGGATTCAACAGAAGCCATGCCGTGGCATACAGTATGATTTCCTATGAATTGGCTTACCTTAAAGCAAATCATCCTACCATTTTCATGGCAACTTTGATGAGTGGTGCGGTAGGCAGTGAACAGAAGGTGGCCCAATACATCAGTGAGGCAAAAAGGAAGGGGATCACCGTATTGCCTCCTTCGGTCAACAAGAGCGGCTATTACTTCCAGGTGGAGAATAATAAGATCAGGTTCAGCCTGCTCAGTTTGAAAGGTGTGGGCGGTCAAATCATCAAAGCCATCGTGGAAGAGAGAAGGAAAAAAGAATTTGAGGACCTCTTTGATTTTTGCACACGGCTTTCCAATAAGGTTAGCAGAAAAGCAATGGAAACCCTTATCTATGGCGGAGCACTTGACGAATTCAAGGAAGATCGGGCCACCCTGCTCGCCACCCTGGATGTAGCGCTTCAGCATGCAGAATTGATGATGCCTGGAAACGATGATCAAATCGACTTTTTCATAGAAGAGGAATTTTCCCTGAAACCTAAATATGTGAAGGTGGAGCCTCTTCAAATGACAGAACAGCTTCAACTTGAAAAAGAAGCGCTGGGATTCTATTTATCCAAGCATCCTACAGAACCTTTTGCAGCCTATTTCCAACTTGGAGGGGCGTCCTTTATCCAGGATATCCTTGGGGGAGATGCGAAAAGGGCCAAGGTTGGGGTATTCGTAACAGCCGAGCGTGTTATTCGTACAAAGAAAGGTGATCTGATGGCCTTTCTGACTTTGTCCGACCAGACGGGAGATCTAGAGGCGGTTGCCTTCCCGGATTTATATAGAAAGTTCTCCCCGGTCCTGAAAACCGGTCAAACGGTTCTTGCTGAAGGGAACCTGGAGCTCAGGGACGGCAAGGAGCAGCTGATTCTGAAAAACGTGATGAGCATAGATACCTTAAAAGAAACTTATGATCATTTGGTCGGAAACATCTATTTGCAGATTGAAGAGCATCTGCATGGGGGAGATGTCCTGCAAAAGGTACAGCAGGTGCTAAAACAGCATCACGGCCCATCGCCTGTATACCTTCACTATATCAAAGAGAAAAAAACGATCAGACTTCAGCCTTCTTATCATGTAATGCCAACAGATCCCTGTTTGGATGCACTGAAGGAATTGCTGGGTGAGGCGAATGTGGTCTTCAAAAAATCTTTACAATAATTAATATTATGCTATAGTTAACAGGAAGGTGGTCTGACCACTTTCCTGATTCAGTTTAATACTTCCGCTTTTCTTCTACTCCTAGTAAAATAAAAGCATATGAGAATGATATCTCCTATCGAGTATAGACGGACTATCATTATAATATTTTCTAGTAATAGCACTTATCATGGTGCGCAAGCCATTCAATCAAGGGGGACCAAAAAGTGTCACTAAAAGAAGAAGCGTTACATATGCACAAGATTCACCAAGGGAAGTTGGAGTCAAAGTCAAAAGTACCTGTCAGAAATGCGAAAGATCTGAGTCTGGCATATTCACCTGGTGTAGCTGAGCCTTGTAAAGCGATTTATGATGATAAAAATAAAGTGTATGACTATACAATGAAGGGCAATATGGTAGCGGTCGTATCAGATGGTACAGCGGTATTGGGGCTTGGAAACATCGGACCGGAAGCGGCACTGCCGGTTATGGAAGGGAAAGCTGTATTATTCAAGAGCTTTGCAGGGGTGGATGCGTTCCCGATCTGCTTGAACACGACGGATGTTGATAAAATCGTGGAAACGGTCAAGCTGTTGGAGCCGACATTCGGTGGAGTGAACCTTGAGGACATCGCAGCACCTAACTGTTTTGTGATTGAAGAGCGCTTGAAAAAGGAAACGAATATCCCTATTTTCCATGACGACCAACATGGAACGGCAATTGTAACAGTCGCTGGACTTGTCAATGCATTGAAGCTTGTAGGGAAAAATATCGGGGAAATCAAAGTGGTTGCCAATGGTGCAGGTGCTGCAGGGATTGCCATCATCAAGCTTTTATACCGCTATGGTGTACGTGATATCACCATGTGTGATTCCAAGGGTGCCATCTATGAAGGGCGTCCTTTTGGAATGAACAGTGTGAAGGCGGAAGTGGCAAAATACACCAACCGTAATAGGGTGGAAGGTACGCTTGCTGATGTGATGCAGGGTGCAGATGTCTTTATCGGGGTTTCCGTTGAAGGCGCCCTTACACAGGCAATGGTAGAAAGCATGAACGAAAAGTCCATCATCTTTGCAATGGCAAACCCGAATCCGGAAATCATGCCTGCAGAGGCGAAGATGGCCGGTGCGAGTGTCATTGGAACAGGACGCTCCGACTTTCCTAACCAGGTCAATAATGTCCTTGCATTTCCAGGGATCTTCCGCGGGGCATTGGATGTCAGGGCGACACATATCAATGAGCAGATGAAGATAGCGGCTGTTGAAGCGATTGCCAGTCTTGTGGATACAGACGAATTAAGTGCAGATTATGTCATTCCTGCTCCTTTCGATCCAAGAGTAGCGCCAGCGGTGGCAGCAGCCGTTGCCAAAGCTGCAATGGAAACGGGAGTTGCGAGGATTCAGGTGGACCCCGAAGAAGTAGCTGAAAAAACCAGAAAAGCTGCGATTATCGGAAAAAGTGAATAGTTCATGACAACAACACCTACAAAAATGTATTTGGAAATCGTCAAAAAAATCCGTTCCATTATCGTTGAGGATGGATTAAGCAGCGGGGATAAAATCCCTTCAGAACGGGAGCTGTCCGACAGGCTGAATGTCGGGCGATCTTCTGTTCGTGAAGCGCTCCGTGCATTGGAGCTTCTTGGTCTCATTGAAACGAGACGCGGAGAAGGGACATTCATCAAGGATTTCAAGGAACATCATCTTGTTGAGCTACTTGGAACGTTTATACTCGAGCAGGATAAGACGAAGACAGATCTTCTTGAAACAAAAATGGAAATCGAAAAAACCTGTATCCAACTTTTTGCTAAAAAAGCAGGTGCGAAGGAATTTACTCTTTTAAAAGAGTTGATAGAGTCCTCCGAATTTTCAAGAACCAATTTTTTTAAACAGATGGTTACACTTATAGATAATAGTCTTATGCTGAGAATATGGAATATTGTCAATAGTTATGCACTAATTATCACCAAAGATAATAGAATAGAGAGTGACTTGTTCAAATCTCTTATACAAATGCTAGAAGCGAAAAATTCCAATGAGGCAATATTACTATATGAAAAACATTTTGCACAAATTGTCGCGAGCAAGTAGACAAATTTCTACAACATCATTCAACGCATTTCCGTTACATTAATAGTACAAGAATATTGGTAAGTAAAGGATTTTGTTTATTACTATAACTTTAACAGCCTTGCTTGCCTATATTTACACCTATTATTAGGACCAAATCCCAATGGCAGATGATAAAGGATTGGGACACTTATAAAAGTGTACGTAAACTAGTAGAAATGTTATTTTTCAGCTTCTGGCTCCGAGTGAGGTATGGGGAGATAAGAATGCAAGTAGATAAGGGAGGTTCTGTTGTTTTGTTAAAGGATTTATTTACGAAAAAGAAGAAATACGCTTCTATACCATCTGAAGTAGCGAATCAAGATGTTCCAGAAGGGATCATGACGAAATGTCCAAGCTGTAAAAAGATCATGTATACAAAAGAATTGATGAAAAACCTGAAAGTTTGCCTGCATTGTAACCATCATCATCCAATGAATGCAAAGGAAAGAATTCACAGTCTGCTCGATAAAGGGAGCTTTGTTGCTTATGATGCAGACATGATTTCTGAAAATCCCCTACAGTTTCCAAACTATCTGGAGAAATTGGAAGGCGACAGAAAGAAAACAGGCATCAATGAAGCGGTTGTTACCGGGGAAGGGACATTGAACAATTTCCCTCTCGTCATTGCAGTCATGGATTCCACATTCCGTATGGGAAGCATGGGATCTGTAGTTGGGGAAAAAATTACCAGAGCCATTGAAAAAGCAAAGGAAAAAGGAGTGCCATTCATCATTTTCACCGCATCAGGCGGTGCGAGAATGCAGGAGGGTGTTCTAAGTCTGATGCAAATGGCAAAAACGAGCAGTGCGCTAAAACTCCATAGCGAAAGCGGAGGTTTAATTGTTTCCATTATGACCCATCCTACTACTGGTGGGGTTTCAGCTAGCTTTGCTTCTCTAGGAGACTATAATTTTGCTGAACCTAAAGCACTTATCGGATTTGCTGGCCGAAGAATCATCGAGCAGACGATCAGGGAAGAGCTTCCGGATGATTTCCAGACAGCAGAGTTTCTACTGAAGTGCGGTCAGTTGGACGCAGTAATCTCCCGCCTGGACTTAAAGGAAACCTTATCCAACGTATTAGATATTCACGCTCCTGGAGGTGATACCAAATGGTAGGGGAACTGGAATTTGAAAAACCGGTTGTGGAATTGCGAAAAAAAATCGGTGAACTGAGAGAATTTACGAAAAACAGTGATATGGATCTTTCCAACGAGATTGAAAAGCTTGAGGTAAGATTGGAAAAGCTGGAAAGCGATATATATGGTAACCTGAATCCGTGGGATCGTGTGCAGATTGCCAGACACCCGGAAAGGCCTACCACGTTGGATTATATAGAAAGAGTCATCACTAACTTTTTGGAATGCCATGGTGACAGATACTTTGGTGATGATGAGGCGATTGTTGGTGGAATCGGCAAGTTTGAAGGGATACCGGTAACAGTCATTGGACATCAGCGCGGGAAGGATACGAAAGAGAATATCCGCCGCAACTTCGGAATGCCCCATCCTGAGGGATATAGAAAAGCCCTGCGTCTCATGTATCAGGCCGAGAAATTTAATCGTCCGATCATCTGCTTCATCGATACGAAGGGTGCCTACCCTGGTAAGGCTGCCGAAGAGCGTGGCCAGAGTGAAGCAATCGCAAAGAACCTTTTTGAAATGGCTGGCTTAAAGGTTCCGGTCATCTGTATTGTAATCGGGGAAGGCGGCAGCGGGGGAGCTCTGGCATTAGGAGTGGGGAATCACTTGCATATGCTTGAGAATTCCACGTACTCTGTTATCTCACCAGAAGGGGCGGCTGCTATTCTTTGGAAGGATGCATCACTTGCCAAAAAAGCGGCTGAATCCATGAGGATCACAGCTCCGGATCTATTTGAACTTGGCATCATTGATAAAATCATTCCGGAAGCCAAGGGTGGAGCCCACAAGAATGTGGATTTCCAGGCAAAAGGAATCAGGGAGATCATCAAGGAATCTCTTCAGGATTTAATGCCATTGACACCTGAGGAGCTTATCGAGCATCGCTATGCGAAATATAAGCGTATTGGGGAATTTTCTTTTAAGGAAAACCTGGAGAAAATCAAACAATAGCAACTCAAAAAGAGGCTGAGTTAGATACAACTCTTCCTCTTTTTTAATTTTACAGGCAGAAAATAATGGTAAATTGCGGATATTTATATTTGTATATGATAGGGAAAGTTTCTGGTTTTGCAACAATTATTCGACTGTTTTCTATTGTTTTCGACATACCTTCGTGTTAATTTTTAATAAAACAGCTTTGCAATCTAAGCAGATTTCTAATAAAATATATGTTTGGATGAAAGTTAATAAGCAAAAATGCCTAAGAGGTGATTGAGATATGAAACGAATTGGCGTACTGACGAGTGGTGGAGATGCACCAGGTATGAATGCTGCGGTACGAGCGGTTGTTAGGAAAGCTATTTTTCACAATATGGAGGTATACGGGATTTATCGCGGATACGCTGGATTGATAGATGGGGATATTAAGAGGCTGGAAGTAGGGTCAGTTGGAGATATTATTCATCGTGGCGGTACTATGCTTTACTCTGCACGTTGTGAGGAATTCAAAACATTGGAAGGCCAGCTTAAAGGAATTGAAAACCTGAAAAAACATGGAATTGAAGCATTGGTTGTTATTGGTGGAGACGGTTCCTACCAGGGTGCGAAGAAATTGACAGAGCACGGTTTCCCATGTATCGGTGTTCCGGGAACCATTGATAATGACATTCCAGGTACGGACTTTACCATTGGGTTCGATACAGCTTTGAATACTGTTATTGATGCAATAGATAAAATACGCGATACGGCAACTTCCCATGAACGTACATATGTAATTGAAGTAATGGGTAGACATGCTGGTGATATTGCATTATGGGCAGGACTTGCTGGAGGAGCGGAGACCATTCTTATTCCCGAAGCGGAAGATGATATGGATGAGGTTATTGCAAGGCTAAAACGTGGATCAGATCGCGGTAAAAAGCACAGTATTATTATTGTTGCTGAAGGCGTAGGCAGCGGTGTGGAATTCGGTAAGAAAATCCAGGAAGAAACAAAATTTGAAACTCGTGTCAGCGTATTGGGTCATATTCAGCGTGGCGGTTCGCCGACAGCCCATGATCGTGTACTTGCAAGTCGTCTCGGTGCTCGTGCAGTAGAACTTTTACTTGATGGCAAGGGCGGTAGATGTGTTGGTATTCAAAGTAATGAATTAGTGGACCATGATATTATTGAAGCTTTATCCAGAACTCATACCCTTGATCGCAAAATGTATGACCTTTCAAAAGAACTTTCCATTTAATGATGTGGAGTTTTTGGAATCGTTTTCATAACTAGGTTATACCCTGAGAATGTTAATTTTGGCAGGGTTGGCTTATAATAAGGTATACGTAAAATAGAACGGGTAATTTATAGGAGGAAATTTTACATGAGAAAAACCAAGATTGTTTGTACGATAGGACCGGCAAGTGAAAGTGTCGAAAAGTTAATCCAGCTTATTGATGCAGGAATGAATGTTTCAAGACTTAACTTCTCCCATGGAGATTTCGAGGAACATGGTGCACGAATCCGCAATATCCGTGAAGCTTCGGAGCGTACAGGTAAATATGTGGCAATCCTATTGGATACAAAAGGTCCGGAAATTCGTACACATACGATGCAGGACGGAGCTATTGAGCTTGTGCAAGGGAATGAAATCACACTCAGTATGGAAGAAGTAATCGGAACGACGGAAAAGTTCTCTATTTCATATCCAGGACTTATGGATGATGTGGAAGTAGGATCTAGAATCCTTTTGGATGATGGCTTAATCGGCCTTGAGGTTATCGGTTTCGGTACCAATGAAATCCATACAAAAATCCTGAACAGCGGTACATTGAAGAACAAAAAAGGTGTTAACGTTCCTGGGGTGAAAGTGAAGCTTCCTGGTATGACAGAAAAGGATGCAAACGACATCCGTTTTGGTATCGAACAGGGCGTGGACTTTATTGCAGCTTCTTTCGTTCGCCGTGCATCTGATGTATTGGAGATTCGTGAGTTATTGGAAGCCCATCATGCAGGAGATATCCAAATCATTCCAAAAATAGAGAATCAAGAGGGTGTTGATAACATCGATGAAATCCTTGAGGTATCTGATGGCTTGATGGTTGCACGTGGAGACCTTGGTGTGGAAATTCCTGCTGAAGAAGTGCCTCTTGTTCAAAAGGAACTGATCAAGAAATGCAACCTGGTTGGAAAACCGGTCATCACGGCAACACAAATGCTGGATTCCATGCAACGTAATCCTCGTCCGACACGTGCGGAGGCAAGTGACGTAGCGAATGCTATCTTTGATGGTACGGACGCTATCATGCTTTCCGGTGAAACAGCTGCAGGAAGCTATCCAGCCGAAGCGGTGCAAACGATGCACAATATCGCATCCCGTGCTGAAATGGCTTTATCCTATGAAGAGCTATTAAGCAAGAGGAGCAAGCAATCACGAGCATCTGTAACGGATTCTATTGGACAATCTGTCGCTTACACAGCGATCAACCTGGATGTGTCCGCGATTGTAACTCCGACGGAAAGCGGGCATACTGCACGCATGATTTCCAAATACCGTCCTAAAGCGCCAATCGTTGCTGTAACTTCTTGTGAAGCTGTGTCCCGCAAGCTTGCTTTAGTATGGGGCGTTTACCCTCGAATCGGCCGTCAAGCTACGACAACGGATGAAATGCTGGATATAGCGGTGGAAGAATCCATCAACACAGGTATTGTTTCTCATGGTGATTTGATTGTAATCACTGCAGGTGTACCGGTTGGCGAAAAAGGAACAACAAACCTGATGAAAATCCATGTGGTTGGCGACGTTCTTGCGAGTGGACAAGGAATCGGAAGAAAGTCTGCTTACGGTAAAGTGGTTGTTGCGAAAACAGCGGAAGAAGCTCAATCCAAAATGACCCATGGTGCAATCTTTGTTACAAATGGTACGGATAAAGACATGATGCCAGCACTTGAAAAAGCATCTGCCCTCATCACAGAAGAAGGCGGATTGACAAGCCATGCAGCAGTGGTAGGATTAAGCCTTGGCATCCCTGTCATTGTTGGGGTGGACGGTGCAACCTCCATTCTGAAAGATGGCCAGGAAATCACAGTGGATTCCTCTAGAGGAACAATCTACACTGGACACGCAAGCGTACTATAATAAATAAAAAGCAGGACAGCCCTTTTCTAACTTTGATGTTAGAAGAGGGCTGTTTTTTATTTTACTCATTAAGTAAAGATTATTGCTTTAAATATTGGTTCTACGTCAAATGTTGGGGTGAAGTGATTTTTACTTCACCCTTATCCAATATGCGTACCCAATCTTTTATACTTATGTGTTAATAGTATT
>NZ_JBHVHV010000014.1:0-148718 GCF_042800035.1 Sutcliffiella sp. NPDC057660 | reverse complement strand
ACACCCGTTCCCATACCGAACACGGAAGTTAAGCTCTTCAGCGCCAATGGTAGTTGGGGGCTGTCCCCCTGTGAGAGTAGGACGTTGCCAGGCTAGAATCGTTCCACCATAGCTCAGCGGTAGAGCATTCGGCTGTTAACCGAAGGGTCGTAGGTTCGAATCCTACTGGTGGAGCCATGCTTCCATAGCTCAGTAGGTAGAGCACTTCCATGGTAAGGAAGAGGTCACCGGTTCGAATCCGGTTGGAAGCTTAGAGAATATTATATAGGCCCGTTGGTCAAGCGGTTAAGACACCGCCCTTTCACGGCGGTAACACGGGTTCGAATCCCGTACGGGTCACTTAAGTTTTTTCGCGCCAGCGAAAATAACTTTCCATACAATGGAGGATTAGCTCAGCTGGGAGAGCATCTGCCTTACAAGCAGAGGGTCGGCGGTTCGATCCCGTCATCCTCCACCAAGATTTTTTCACGTAGTGAAAATAATCAACCATTTTTTTGCGTAGTGAAAATAATTTCATATCCCTTGGAGGGGTAGCGAAGTGGCTAAACGCGGCGGACTGTAAATCCGCTCCTTCGGGTTCGGCAGTTCGAATCTGCCCCCCTCCACCATTTAACTTCGAAATGTAGATTCCGAAGTTTTTGTTTGAAAAGCAGTATAAACTTTCATGTATTAGAGATAATAATTGAAGTTAGGAAATACTCTTTTCGGGTAATGACTACATAGAAGGCATTTTATTATGAAATGCAACTTCATCATTGGGCTATAGCCAAGTGGTAAGGCATCGCACTTTGACTGCGACATGCGTTGGTTCAAATCCAGCTAGCCCAGCCAACGTGCCATTAGCTCAGTCGGTAGAGCATCTGACTTTTAATCAGAGGGTCGAAGGTTCGAGTCCTTCATGGCACATATATTTTTACCAGATGCAGAAGTATTCCTGATACTTCTGTTTGTTTTAGGGGCCTTAGCTCAGCTGGGAGAGCGCCTGCTTTGCACGCAGGAGGTCAGCGGTTCGATCCCGCTAGGCTCCACCAATCTTCAATAGAATACATACCATAATTCAAACCTTAGACTCCTTAGCGCGTCTAAGGTTTTTTGTATTGGTTCTATTCGTAAAGATGGTTGCTTTATAAATATGGCTAGGCTAAAGAAATGATGTCAACATTAAACTCCCTGTTGGTCTCCGTTCCGGGCGTTCGCTTATCCATGGCGGCCTCGGGAGCCTCCTCGGTGCTTCGCACCTGCGGGGTCTCCCTTGACACGCTGCTCCCGCAGGAGTCTCACGCCCTGCACTCCAACCAACAGGGGTGGCTTAAAGCAATAAATTTGCCTTACTAAAGTAAAAAATTGCATTTTATCTCAATTATTCTTTTCAAAAGCGACTTTAATTTGTTTTAAGACTCTCCCTTATAGCAAATGATTTTAAAAAACTGAGTTGATTGTAGCGGCATTTATCTAAATAGCGGCAATGAATGGGAAAATAGTCTTTGTATTGCTATCCACTGAAAAAACAAACAATTCTAAACTGCATATATATTCAAATTTGTGTCGAGTTGAGTCATAGACCCTTTTCACTATACAATAAATGTAATAGGGAAAAGGGAGGACACTGTTCATGAAAAAGAATATCAGTATTATTGGGGTGCCTATGGACTTAGGGCAAACACGTCGTGGAGTGGATATGGGTCCTAGTGCCATTCGTTACGCAGGAATAGTGGAAAGATTGGAACAGATTAACCTTGAAATTGAAGATTTAGGGGATATAGAGATTGGATCTAGAGAAAGAACGTCTTCGGGTGAAAGTAACCTAAAGAATTTGAAAGCTGTTGCTGAGGCAAGTGAAACGCTTGCTTCAAGAGTGGACGAAGTCGTCAAACAAGGGAAGTTTCCATTGGTATTAGGGGGCGACCACAGTATTGCGATTGGGACGATTGCGGGACTTGCAAAGAATTATTCGAACATGGGAGTCATCTGGTACGATGCCCATGGCGATCTGAATACAGGGGAGACCTCTCCCTCCGGTAATATTCATGGAATGCCACTTGCGGTCAGCCTAGGTTTGGGAGACCCGGCTTTGACCGGGATCGGCGGTATTGCAACGAAGCTGAAGCCGGAAAATATCGTGATCATTGGTGCTCGTTCTCTGGATGAAGGGGAAAAGGTACTGATTAAGGAAAAAGGAATAAAAGTGTTTACCATGCATGAGATAGATCGTATGGGGATGACGGCTGTCATGGAAGAAGCGATTTCCTACCTAAAGGATAAAACGGATGGAGTGCATCTTTCCCTGGATCTAGACGGCCTGGATCCCCATGATGCACCTGGTGTAGGAACACCTGTGATGGGGGGGATTTCCTATCGTGAGAGCCATTTGGCGATGGAAATGCTAGAAGAGGCAAATATCTTAACCTCTGCAGAGTTTGTGGAAGTGAACCCGATCCTTGATGAACGGAATAAAACAGCGTCTGTGGCAGTTGCCTTAATGGGTTCTCTTTTTGGTGAAAAGCTTCTTTAGAAAAAAATAAGCCAGCAACGTTAATTCGTTGCTGGCTTTCGGTTTATTTGCAGGTACAAGTATTGATTGATCAGGGAATCAAGCGAGGTGCTTGCATCTATTACTTCCTTGGATTGAAGATGATTGGTGGAGGAAAGACGAATCATTTCTTCTCTTTTTCTTTCAATGGCTTCTTTTAAGTGGACTGCTGCTTGGATGGACATTGGAAAGTCACCTCTCTTAATGGGCTGGTAACAGTAATTTTAGTAAATAATACCCTGATTTATCCTTTTTGAAACATTTTTAGTTATTTTTTGTTAAAATATAATTATAGAAATAATGAAACCTTTTTTAGGCTAGGCTCGTAGATAGAGACGACCGCCAGACAACGGGGGAACGGAATGGAAGAACTTATAAAAAAGAGAATCAAGCAGATAAAAAA
The DNA here is from genome assembly GCF_042800035.1 of Sutcliffiella sp. NPDC057660. NCBI lineage: Bacteria > Bacillati > Bacillota > Bacilli > Caryophanales > Bacillaceae > Sutcliffiella > Sutcliffiella sp. NPDC057660. Next base: position 145,785 of record NZ_JBHVHV010000014.1, on the reverse strand, counting down.
AGGCGATCAGGATGCGTTTGGTGAAATTGTGGAGATTTTTAAGGACAAGATTTTTCAGCTTGTCTATCGGATGACCGGGAATGCGCACGAGGCGGAGGATGTTGCGCAGGAGGCGTTTATCCGGGCATATATCAATATCAACAGTTATGATACAAACCGAAAATTTTCCACATGGCTATATCGGATCGCAACTAATTTAACGATTGATCGTATTCGCAAGAAAAAGCCAGACTATTATTTAGATGCGGAAGTGGCAGGAACAGAAGGGCTGACGATGTATTCCCAGGTAGCAGCCGACATTGCACTGCCCGAGGAAGAAGTGGAAAGCATGGAGTTGCAAAGTGAAATCCAAAAGCAGATATTGAAGCTTCCCGATAAATATCGTTCCGTCATCGTCCTGAAGTATATTGATGAGCTCTCCTTGATTGAGATCAGCGAGATACTTGAAATACCTGTTGGGACTGTAAAAACACGAATACACAGAGGGCGAGAAGCACTGAGGCAGCAATTGCGCCATGTTTAATTCTGGAGGTGTAAAAGAAAATGAAGAAATGTCCGGAACAAATCGTCCAGTATATGCATGAGTATTTAGATGGTGATCTAGAGAAAGACCGAGAACAGGAGCTAAAAAACCACCTTCAAGAATGTCAGAATTGTTATCAGCAATTTCATGAATTGGAGAAGGCGATCGCACTTGTACAAAGCACCTCTCATATAACAGCACCTAATGATTTCACGCAGAGAGTGATGAACAGTTTACCGAAAGAGAAGAAAAGAATTGGAATGAACCGCTGGATGAGAACGCATCCGGTTTTTGTGGCAGCGGCCATCTTTTTTGTACTAATGGCTGGGAGTATGTTCGGCGGCTGGCAGGAGGATATATTGTCCTTCACCAATCAGTCCGGATTGGTCGTAGAGGATAATACAGTGGTCGTGCCTAAAGGTGAGATCGTCGAGGGGGATGTCGTGGTTAAAAACGGCAACCTCCGTGTCGAAGGAGAAGTGAACGGAAATGTCACAGTCATCAATGGCGAGAATTATCTGGCTTCCGCTGGACAGGTAACAGGTGAAATCGAAGAAATCAACCAAGTCTTTGAATGGATCTGGTTTACCATGAAGGACGGGTTTAAAGAGGTTGTCGGAGTTTTTACAAAGTAAAGGGAAGATGCTTGAGTAATCAAGCATCTTTTTTGCATGTTTTCTGGTTATATTAACTATATGAGTTCAAAAAGGAGGATAAAAAGAGCAAAGAAGTTCGAGGAAGCGAAGTCTCGAGCACCGCAGCGTATGATTTGGATACGTGAGGAGCGGAGAGGCAAGCTGACGAAGAAATTCGAATCTATTTTTACCGGACTTTTTGAACATCCTCTATAATTGAATTTATGCTATAATAACATAGTTACGGTTTCGTACTAGATACATAAATCTCGTACTGACAAAGGAAGTGATAGGATGCCTTTTGAAATACCTTTTGGAGATATACCATATTTAGGATATTTAGCGAATGTGATTGATATATTATTGGTCTGGTTTGTGATTTACAAACTCATCATGGTGATACGCGGAACAAAGGCAGTCCAACTTTTGAAGGGGATTACGGTCATTGTCGTTGTCAGGATCATCAGCAGCTTTTTTGGGCTGAGCACCTTGCAGTGGCTGATGGACCAGGCGCTGACCTGGGGGTTTCTGGCGGTCATCATCATCTTCCAGCCGGAGCTGCGTCGTGCCCTTGAACAATTGGGGCGTGGGAAATTGTTCTCAAGAAGCGGAATTCCGGATGAGGAAGAGCATGCCAAGATGGTGGAGGCTGTCGTAAAATCGGTGCAGTATATGGCAAAACGCCGTATCGGAGCACTTATCACCATCGAACGGGAAACAGGAATGGGCGATTACATAGAAACAGGGATACCTTTGAAAGCAAAGGTATCATCCGAGCTTCTGATCAACATCTTCATTCCGAATACGCCTCTGCATGATGGAGCGGTCATTCTGCAGAAGAATCAGGTTGCTGCGGCAGCTTGTTATCTACCTCTATCCGAGAGTCCATTTATTTCCAAGGAGCTTGGGACAAGACATAGAGCGGCACTAGGAATCAGTGAAGTGACAGATAGTGTCACCATTATCGTATCAGAAGAAACAGGTGCAATTTCCGTGACGAAAAACGGAGAACTGCACCGAGATTTAGAGCCGGAAATCTTCAGCGACCTGTTGATGAAGGAAATGGATACAAGCATTAAAACAACTTCCTCAACACGTTGGCAATGGAGGGTGAAGAAGGATGGATAGATTTATCAGCAATCGATGGATCATGAAGATAATTGCTCTTGCTTTGGCTTTCATGCTATATATGTCAGTGAACATTGATACAACATCCACCCAGCAGCGGAATAATACTGCTTCCCCTTTCCCGAGTTCACCAAATGTTGATGTGGAAACTGTGACCGATGTTCCGGTAGAGGCCTATTATGATCGGGATAACCTCGTAGTAAGCGGGCTTCCGCAAAGTGTAGCCGTGACACTGGAAGGTCCGACCGGTACGGTGAAACCGACTGCACTGCAAAAGGATTTTGAGGTGTATCTGGATTTGAACGACCTGGAACTCGGAACACACCAGGTGCCATTACAATGGAGAAATATTTCGGAAAAGCTGGATGTGAAAGTGGAGCCTGGATTTGCTACCGTTACCATCCAGGAGAAGGTAACCGAGGATTTCCCTGTTGAAGTCGATTTTATTAACAGAGGGCAAATTGAAGAAGGCTACCAACCGGAACAGCCGATTGTGAAACCGAACATCGTGAAGGTGACGGGATCACGTGAATTGATTGACAGCATCGCGCTGGTGAAGGCAAGAGTTGACCTGAAGGGCGTCAATGAGTCAATCAACCAGCAATCAAAAGTGACGGTATACGACAGCGAAGGGAATACCTTGAATGTGGAGGTCGAGCCGGCTGTCGTGGACGTTAATGTTCCGATTACCAGTCCTTTTAAAGCGGTGCCCTTGAAAATAAACCGTAAAGGCTCGCTGAAGGAAAATCTGAGCATCACCAAGGTGGAAGCCGTACCGGGTGAAGTGACTGTCTACGGTCCTAAAGGTGTGATTGATGGGTTGGAGTACATTGATAATATTGACCTTGATCTTACCAAAATTACGGAAAGCACCACCATTGAAGTTGATGTTCCTGTACCGGACGGCGTAAAGCGTGTGGTACCGGAAAAAATCAACATTAAGGTAGAGGTAGAAAAGGAAGAACAGAAAACGTTCACCAATGTACCTATTGAATATATTGGATTACCGGAAAATATGGAGCTTGAAATGGTAGACCCTGAGAGTGGTCTGATGGACTTGACAGTCCGTGGTGCCCCAAGTGTGCTTGAAGGCTTGGAAAGCTCGGATATGGAAATGTACATTAATGTGACAGACCTTGGAGAAGGGGAGCATGAGGTGCCTCTTGAAATTAATGGTCCGCAAAATGTTTCCTGGGACCTGCCAAAGCGAAATGTGAAAATTAGATTAGTAGAAACTATAGAGTAGGAAAAAGGAGCGATTTACTTATGGGTAAGTATTTTGGAACGGATGGAGTGCGTGGGGTTGCCAACTCGGAACTGACACCTGAACTGGCATTTAGATTGGGACGCTTTGGAGGTTATGTTCTGACAAAAGATCATTCCCGTCCAAAAGTATTAATAGGCCGCGATACACGCATTTCCGGTCATATGCTAGAAGGAGCGCTAGTTGCAGGACTATTGTCCATCGGTGCGGAAGTCATGCGCCTCGGCGTCATTTCCACCCCAGGTGTTGCACATCTGACAAAAGCATTGGGAGCACAGGCAGGTGTCATGATCTCCGCCTCCCACAATCCGGTACAGGACAACGGGATTAAATTCTTCGGTCCGGACGGCTTTAAATTATCCGATGATCAGGAAGCGGAAATCGAAGCACTCCTTGATGAGGCAACGGACAATCTTCCTCGTCCTGTAGGGTCAGATCTTGGACAAGTGAATGATTATTTCGAAGGTGGCCAAAAGTACCTTCAATTCCTGAAACAATCAGTAGATGAGGATTTCTCTGGCATACATATCGTACTGGACTGTGCGCATGGTGCAACATCCTCCCACGCAACCCACCTATTTGCAGACCTGGAAGCGGACATCTCCACCATGGGATCCTCTCCAAACGGATTGAATATCAATGACGGTGTCGGATCCACTCATCCGGAGACGCTTGCTGAATTGGTAGTGGAAAAAGGTGCGGATATCGGTCTTGCATTTGATGGAGATGGCGACCGTATCATTGCTGTGGATGAGAAAGGTCAGATCGTCGATGGCGACCAGATCATGTTCATCTGTGCAAAATACTTAAGCGAACAAGGACGCCTGCGTCATAACACGGTTGTGTCAACGGTAATGAGTAATCTTGGCTTCTACAAAGCGCTTGAAGCAGCTGGTGTGGAGACAAAGCAGACGGCAGTCGGGGACCGCTATGTAGTGGAAGAGATGAAAAAAGGCAACTACTTACTTGGTGGGGAGCAATCCGGACATATCATCTTCCTTGACTACAACACAACAGGTGACGGCATGCTGACAGGACTTCAGCTTGTAAATATCATGAAGCTGACAAAGAAGAGCCTATCCGAGCTTGCAGCTGAGATGACGAAATTCCCGCAGCTTCTTGTTAACGTAAAAGTGTCAGACAAGCACCATGTAACGGAAAATGAGAAAGTGGCAGCTGTGATTGCGGAAGTCGAGGCGGAAATGGAAGGTAACGGCCGTATTCTTGTTCGCCCTTCCGGTACGGAGCCGTTGGTTCGTGTCATGGCAGAAGCACCGACACAAGAGCTTTGCAACGAGTACGTAGAGCGGATTGTTGCGGTTGTCCGTGCAGAAATGGGCATCGAATAATATAGACGAGTAACGCGAAAGATATGCATACATCGCACGTAAAACGCGGTGTGTGCATATCTTTTATTATAATTGCTTCTATTAATTGGAAGATAATTAACATAATGATTGACGGACTGGCCAAAGGAAGGTAAGATATTATTTGTTGTTACTAAAGAAGGGAAAGGAGCGTAGCGGAAATTTTTTACCAAAAGCGCCTGAACTAAGCGACGAACGGGTATAGAATGCTTAGTTGACGAGGTGGAGGTTTATCGATCTATCGGCGGATGCCTCCCGGTTGCCAATCACAACCGATTAGTGACAGGTTTAAAGCATAAAGGCAACTTTATGTACAAAGACTTGTACTATGATTGAAAAATAATAAGGCTCTTTTCAAAAAGATTGTTGCTTTCGTCCGTAAAAAATCGGCTTTTGGATTTTTTACAGCATTTCTCCCCTTAACATTCAAAGAAAAATATCTGTTAAATGGGAAAAGAGCACGAAACATGGTTTATTACGTGTTTATATTTGATACGTAAAAAGCAACAATGTATGCGAAACAGCCAATAATAATGCAAAAAGGTAATGTGGGGACAGGGCAGTCCCCTTACTATGGTGTGCTTTCCTGTCCCTGCTACTTTAGGGAGGAAATCAAATTATGTGCGGAATCGTAGGTTATATTGGAACACAAGATACAAAGGAAATTCTTTTAAAAGGCTTGGAGAAGCTGGAGTACCGTGGCTATGACTCAGCTGGTATTGCTGTCATGAACGAAAATGGCGTACACGTATTCAAAGAAAAAGGCCGTATTGCCGACCTTCGTGAAGTAGTGGACGCGAGTGTAGCAGCAACAGTTGGAATCGGTCACACACGCTGGGCGACTCATGGTGTGCCAAGCAAAGTCAATGCACATCCACACCAAAGCACTTCTGGCCGTTTTACACTTGTGCATAACGGAGTCATCGAGAACTATGCAATCCTTAAACGCGAATACCTTCAGGATGTGGAACTTGTTTCCGAAACAGATACAGAAGTAGTCGTTCAGATCATCGAGAAGTTTGCAAACGAAGGACAGCATATCGAGGTTGCCCTGCGCAACACACTTGCTATCCTGAAAGGTTCTTATGCGATTGCATTAGTGGACAATGAAGATCCGGAAACGATCTATGTTGGGAAAAACAAGAGCCCATTACTAGTTGGTGTAGGAAAAGGCGACTTTAACGTAGTAGCAAGTGACGCAATGGCGATGATTCAGGTAACGGACCAATTCGTTGAACTGATGGACAAAGAAATGGTAATCGTACGCAAAGAAGCGGTTACGATCAAGAAGTTGAACGGTGAAATCGTAGAGCGCGCTCCATACACAGCAGAATTGGATGCAAGTGATATTGAAAAAGGCACATACCCACATTACATGTTAAAAGAAATCGATGAGCAGCCATTGGTAATGCGTAAAATCATCCAAAAATACCAGGATGAGAACGGTACATTAACGATTGATGCCGACATCGTCAAAGCAGTGAACAAGTCAGACCGCATTTACATCGTAGCAGCAGGAACAAGCTACCATGCAGGTCTTGTTGGGGCACAAATGATTGAAAAGCTTGCTAAAATACCTGTTGAAGTGCATGTAGCAAGTGAATTCAACTACAACATGCCAATCCTATCCGAAAGACCGCTATTCATCTTCATTTCTCAAAGTGGAGAAACAGCGGACAGCCGTGCAGTACTTGTACAGGTAAAAGAACTAGGATATCCGGCATTAACAATCACAAACGTACAAGGCTCCACGCTTTCCCGTGAAGCAGACTTTACGTTACTATTACATGCAGGTCCGGAAATTGCGGTAGCTTCCACAAAAGCTTACACAGCCCAAATCGCTGTAATGTCGATCTTCGCTGCAGTACTTGCAGAGTCCAAAGGCTACAACCTTGAGTTTGACCTAGTCCAAGACCTTGGAATCGTGGCAAACGCGATGGAAGTACTTTGTGACCAGAAAGAAGAACTTGAAGACATTGCACGCAAATTCTTATCTACAACAAGAAACTGCTTCTTCATCGGCCGTACTATGGACTACTATGTTGGCCTTGAAGGTGCATTGAAACTAAAAGAGATCTCCTACATCCAAGCGGAAGGCTTCGCTGGAGGAGAACTGAAGCACGGAACCATCGCCCTAATCGAAGAAGGTACACCAGTTATCGCAATCTCTACTCAAGAACACGTAGACCTATCCATACGCGGTAACGTCAAAGAGGTAGTAGCACGCGGTGCCAACCCTTGTATCATCTCCATGAAAGGCATGGAAACAGAAGAAGACAGCTTCGTTGTACCAACAGTAAACGAACTGCTATCTCCATTGGTATCTGTTATTCCGTTGCAATTGATTTCTTACTACGCGGCTCTTCACAGAGATTGTGATGTTGATAAGCCACGTAACCTTGCGAAGAGTGTTACGGTAGAATAATAATCAAAAAAGACTCAACCAATTTTGTAAAACCAAAATAAAGTTTGATGTATTGGAATAAAGTCTGCATAAGAAGAATAAAGTTTGCACAAGGTCTCGTGTGTATATCCAAAGTATGGGTATATTCACGGGGCTTTTTATTTTAAACAGTGGTCGAATCGATGTGTTCGTGAGGATCAAGGTTCCCCCTTACGGGTTGGGTAAGTCCTTCATTAACACAGCACAGGGGACGCTCCTGTATGTCTCTGAATGAGGAGCGCTGAAAAAGGGGAAGCACGCCCATTAACGCGTACTAGTCCCAAGCAAAGCCCTATCCCGTAGAAAATATAAATAGGTATAGTAACGTGGTAAGTCAGGGGATGACGGTGGTACAGGGGAAACCGTAAGGTATAGTAGAGTGCTCATCTTTCAATGGAAGCCTACGTCCAGCAACGAATAACACGACCTTAGTAAGTTCCTCGCCCATAAAAAAATAAATAAATAAATAATTAGGTATCGGTCAAGAGGTAAGTATGGGAATGGCGGTGGTACAGGGGAAACCGTAAGGTATAGTAGTGTGCTTCATCTTTCAAGGTAACCCCCCGTCCGGCAACATGTAATAAACCCCAAGCAGTGTTCTCGCCCCCTAAAAATAAATAAATATATATAAATAATTATGTATGGGTAACGTGGTAAGTATGGAATTTACGGTGGTATAGGAGAAACCGTAAGGTACTATATATGAGAGATTAGACTATCGAATTGGAAAGGTATCTTCGATACCCCCTTTATTGGCAAAGTGCGAATATCATTACTGAAATACCTATATTAGCACCTATCCATCGTATAAATCGGTGCACCCCATCCCCACATACAGAAGGACTCCTCCATACGCAGCATATACTCTACCCTAATAAACGGCCTACCTTCTCTTAACCCATAGTCCAATACACTATTCCACTAATATCATCAATTTCAGCAAATATAAACAATACAATTGCATAGATACTCCATCCGAAGGCATGAATCGGATATGGTACAGGAGGCACCGTAAGGTGCCTTTGTTAGTTTTAGGATACTCAATTCATTTGGTGTTCGCCCGGTATCGCTAAGCAAACTTTATTCTCATATTACTAATTTTCTGTGTTCATTTTCGGCTGAAAGTGGGCAAATCTTTGAGCAAACTTTATTCTCAAAGAAAAATTGGGAAAATGCCATTGAGGTCAGATGTATCAAGGGATTTACCCAATAACTTATTTCTGCAAACTTTATTCTCATTTAACATAGTTACAAAAATTTATTTACAGTAAATATTTCAGTTAAGAGAAGAATGAGAATAATGTTTTCTTAAACTCATAAAAAAGATTGCTCAAGATATTGAATGCGTCTAACCGGCCCGTTAGAATCGAGTTACTAAAAATTCACAAGAGTACGAGATCCCAATTGCAGTAGAGGAAGTGAAGTATGACTAAACGTAATCAATCTTGGAATGAGAATAAATATAATCGGTTTGTTAAAGAAGGACGGGGAAAGGGAGCAGGTAAGGAATATAAACCATGGTTGACTATTCAGGATTTCCCTTCTATGGGGAGAGTATCACGAATACTAGGTTGGAAGAGTGGTAGAGTACATCATTTATTTTCAGATTTGCAGGCTCGCTACTTTTATATGCTGGAGTGGGAAGATACAGTTGTTGACATTCGAGAACATTATCCGCTATTGGACCTTGAAGAAACTATTCAACATAAATCAGATTTAAATTTCAAACTATTTACTGATAAAGATAGTGGATATCCTTATACACTAAGCACTAATTTCCTAATAACGATAAACAGAGCAGACGGAGTTAATTTGCATCTAGCAAGAAGCATAAAAATGGCAGCAGAACTTGAGAAGAAAAAGACATTAGAAAGATTAGAGATTGAACGCCGATATTGGACAGAAAAGGGAATAGATTGGGGAATTGTTACTCAAAAAGAAATTTCTAATGTGCTTGCAAAAAATATTGAATGGGTTCATTCCTGCTTATATTCATATTCTGATAGAGGTTTTACACAGGATGAACTGATTTATTTAGGCAATGTTTTAATAGAAAGATTAGAAGATGCCAAGCATTCAATTAGAAAGATTACTGCTGACTTTGATAAGGAGTTTAATTACGATTCAGGAACAGCGCTGTTTGTGTTTAAGTTTTTAATTGCTTCCAAACAGATTGGGGTAGATATGACTAATCAAATTGACGTAAATTTATCCAATCCAATAATTGAAGTAAAGCCACGAATTACGCATGAGGAGGTAAAAAGAAAATGCTTGTAGTTAATAATCTCATCTCCTTTACTGATTCAGAAAACGAGAAAGTAGTTGAAAGGGTGTTGTGGCTTAATAAAGCACATGATTATGGATATTTTTTTAATATTCATAACACCTCTTTGCCCTATGAAAGAAATATTTCAGATGTGGAAGAAGGGCTTAACAAGGGCAGCATAATTCTTGTTGAAAAAGATCCTTACAGTCGACATATTAATGAAAATGATATTCCTGAAAAACATCTATCCTTACGTGACAATGCTTGGGAAGTCATACGGGATATCGTGAATTTGGAACCTTTTGTTTACAACTCAGCAGAAAGAAGAAAATTAATATTAAAAAAGTGTGAAGCCCACAATATTCACGAAAGCACTGTTATTCGCTATTTAAAGAAGTATTGGCAACGTGGTAAAACCAAAAACACTCTTTTACCTGACTATTATCTTTGTGGGGGTAAAGGTAAGGAAAAGAAGGCTAGTGAACTAAAAAGAGGTAGGCCAAGAAAACATGGACAGATAACAGGCGAAGGTATAAATATTGATGAAAATATAAAGAAAATATTTATGTCTGCAATAAACAAGCATTATTACTCCTCTACTGAAAAATCTTTAACACTTACCTATGAACTAATGTTAAAAGAGCATTTTAGCATAGATAGTAAGGTGAAAGGAAAAACAGAAATACCGTTAATAAAATCTTATGGAGAGTTACCATCAATAAATCAATTTAGGTATTGGTTTGAAAAAGAAAGAGACATAAAAAAGGAGATAAGTAACAGAAAAGGTCGGAAAAATTATGACCAAAATCATAGAGCAATTATAGGTGAATCAACAACAGAAGCATTTGGCCCCGGTGCAGTTTATCAGATTGATGCAACAGTAGGTGATTTGTACTTATTATCAAGATTTAATCGTGACTGGATAATTGGACGACCCGTAATTTATTCAGTAATGGATGTTTATAGCAGAATGATAGTCGGTCTTTATATTGGATTAGAAGGTCCATCTTGGGCGGGTGCAATGATGGCTTTGGCCAATGCTGCTTCTGATAAAGTTAGTTTTTGTCAGGACTTCGGAATTGAGATTGAAAAACATGAGTGGCCAGTTGCACATCTTCCAGAATCGATTTTGGCTGACCGAGGGGAATTAGAGGGAAGTAAAGTGGAGCCCCTAATTAATAACTTCGGAATAAAAGTTTTAAATACACCCTCCTACAGGGCTGATTTAAAAGGAATAATTGAACAACATTTTAGAGTGACCAATTCAAGAACAAAGGCTTTTCTGCCGGGTGCGGTTAAGCCTGTTAAAGAACGTGGGGATCGTGATTACCGATTGGAAGCACAATTGGATATTTACCAGTTTACTCAAGTGATTATTAAATGTACTTTATACCATAATAATCAACATTATCTTACGAACTATCAACGTGAAGAAATGGTGGTGGAGGATGGGATAGCCCCTATTCCAATAAAACTCTGGGAATGGGGGATAAACAACAAATCAGGAAAGTTACGTCACGTTTCAGAGGATATTGTTAAACTCAATCTTATGCCTACTGGTAAGGCTACAGTGACTGCAAAGGGAATTGCATTTAAAGGATTGCTATATGGGTCAAAACAGTCATTAAAGGAAAGATGGTTTGAAAAAGCACGGAACAGAGGCACTTGGAAAATTGAAATAAGTTATGATCCAAGAAATATGGATTATTTATATTTACGAGATGAAGATGGTTTGGGATTTGATAAATGTTTTTTATTGGAACATCAACAACGGTATAAGGGAAAAATAGTTGAAGAAATTAATTATTTACTAGAATTCGAGAAACAAACAGCGAAGCAACACAAGGAGAAAACAATACAGTCAAAAGTTGATTTAAACACTGAAATCGAGGAGATTGTAAAACAGGCTAAAATGGAAACATCTCAAAAACAAACGGATGTAATTAGTAAAAGGAGCAGAATAGGTAGCATTCGGGATAACCGTGCTGTTGAAAAAATGATTCAACGTGAAGAAGAGGCCTTTGAATTAAAAAAAGTTAATATAAAAAACTCTGAAGTTGTTCCTTTTTATCAGTCTGAAAGTCAAGAATTTATGGGGGATACAGGGATTGATTTATTGAAGAGAAAGCAGAAGGAGGCTTTAAATAAAAAAGATGAATAAAGTTATCATTCCAAATGGCAGTGATGCTGTTATTGCTGAATACGGGGAACAGGTTATTGAGGAATATAGTGGGAATCCTTTCATTGAAGCACTTCCTTCTATACTCTCTATAGAGGAAGCCATTGAAAAAATGGCTATATATGCAGAATACAACTCAAAAGAAAGAATGCTAGATAAACATTATCGCATTCATTTGGTACAAAGATTATTCCAATGCTTTCAGCCGTTATGGATTCACTTGGATTTGGAAAGTAGAATTTCCAGAGTAATTCGTCAGGGATACTTGGCAAGAAATCCCTTTCGAGCCGGGTATGCACAGGGCTTGCAGGAAGGACATCGAAACATCAAAGGATTGCAAGGTGAATTAAGTAATAACAGTGTTTTTAGAACAACTGCAGCAGGTTTTACGATAATCGGTGTAAGTGGTATGGGGAAAACAACGGCTATAAATAGAATTTTGTCCTTATACCCTCAAGTTATTGTTCACAAAGACTATAACGGAATAAATTTCAGTATGTATCAACTTGCATGGCTTAAACTCGATTGTCCTTTTGATTCTTCCTTGAGAGGACTAGCCTTGGAATTTTTCCGTAAGGTAGACGATTTGTTGGGAACAGAGTATCACAAAAAATTTGGGCTTGGTAGAAAAACAATAAATGATATGTTAGTGATTATGTCTCAAATAGCGAGAAACACGGGGCTGGGTGTTTTAGTTATAGACGAGATTCAACATTTAAGCAAAGCCAAAAGTGGTGGGGATCAAAAAATGCTGAATTTTTTTGTGACATTAGTCAATACAATTGGAGTTCCAGTTATCTTAGTAGGAACACCTGCCGGCTTGTCTATTTTGCAAAGTGAATTTAGACAGGCAAGACGGGGAAGTGGTCAAGGAGATATGATTTGGGATAGATTAAAAAACAATCAAAACTGGGAGTTATTGATTAATGCACTTTGGGGTTATCAGTGGACAAAAAAGCAGATTCCTTTAACAGATGATTTTAAAGATACTTTATATGAGGAAAGCCAAGGTATTATTGATATTGCTGTAAAACTTTACGCTATGAGTCAAATTGAGGCAATTATGACAGGTAAGGAAGAAATAACACCCGAAACAATTAGGCAGGTGGCTAATAAGCATCTACAACTAGTAAAACCAATGATTCAGGCTTTAAAATCGGGCAACCTAAGTAAGATTGCAAAGTTTGAGGATATCAGTACAGTGGACTTAGATTTTTTAGGATTTATGGAAAGAGAAAGGACTTCTATCGATTTGCAAATGAAGATTGAGGCCATGAAAAGGACGCAAATGAAGAAAGAACAGGAAATGAGGATATCCAAAAAAGATAAAGTAATCTTGAAATTGATAGAATTAGATTTTGAGCCGAGAGAGGTACAAAGGGTTATAGAGGAAATTATTGAGGACCAAGGAAATTTAGATATAAATGAACTGGTTGTGAAAGCCATTCAGCGTATATCCGCTATAAATAAACCAAAGAAGAAGCAAAGGGAAGTTTCTGAAGAGAATGATATAAGAATGTTAGTGATTGAAGGACGGAAGGAAAACAGGACAGCCTACGAGGTGCTTGGGGATAATGGTCATATCAAAGGTCATGACAGTGATTTTGGCCAGACAGGATAAAATTAAATGATAACCTTTTTCCCTGTACCTTATAAAGACGAGTTATTGTACAGCGTTTTGGCAAGATATCATATTCGGAGTGGAAACGTCAGTATTAAAGCCACACAACAGGATATATACGGAACTGATAGTATTACCGCAATAATGGACTTGCCTTCTCATATTAACCGTTTAATGGATAATCTTCCTCTGGGAAATCACTATACACCCGATTATTTAATCACTAATCATACTCTGTATCCATTCTATGCTGCTTTCCTGCCTTCTGAACATGCTTCTACAGTTAAAGAATCTATGATTGGTGATAATGGAGGCAGTATTTATAATAGGATTGGTTTAATGGCAAGTTCAGTTAAATTTAATCAGTACTTTAAATTTTGCCCTAAATGCGCTGATGAAGAGATGAGTAATCTTGGGGAATTGTATTGGCATAGAATACATCAAATTCCGGGGGTTCTTGTTTGTCCAGAGCATAACACTCCGCTTTATGATAGCCAAGCCCCTGTTAGGGGTTATAACAAACATGATTATAGATTAGCCGCTCCCGAATCTTGTAAAATATGTACATCAGAAAAAAATTACTCTGATAAAATCATGGAAAAGGCAATCAATATAACAGAAGATATTAAATTCCTGTTAAGTAATATGGTGGAAAGTAAGTCGTTGGATTGGTTTAAAGAGCAGTATTTAAGTAGGCTAAAAGAACTTGGTTTTGCAAATGTAAACGGTAGGATAAGAAAGAATGAATTGCTTTGTGCCTTTTTAGATTTTTATGGTCATGGATTATTAGAAAATATGCAATCTGAAATCAATAATAATAACAATTGGCTGAATGATATGCTACGTAGAAACAATAAAACTACCCACCCCATAAGACATCTTTTATTTATGCAGTTCCTTGGAATTTCCGTTTCAGATCTTTTTAATAAAAAAATAGACTATAAACCTTTTGGAGAGAAGCCATGGCCATGTTTGAATCCTGCTGCTAGTCATTATATGAAATCTGTAATAACCGACATAGAACTAAAGTATGGAACCGATAGTAAAAGTCCCATAGGGAAATTTAAGTGCGATTGCGGTTATATTTACCTCAGAACAGGACCAGATCACATGGAAAGAGACAGATACCAAAAAACAAAGATTAAGCAATTTGGACCTATATGGGAAGACAAACTAAAACAACTCACTAACCTAAGATTCAGTTTGAGGGAAACTGCAAGGCAATTGGGAGTAGACCCAGCCACTGTCAAAAAATATGCAAAGAAATTATTAGGTTTACAAACATATTGGGTGAAGAAAAGTAAAATAGTAGAGAAAAATATAATTACCGTTAAGCAAAATTCTCCTGTAGAGAAGATAGAAAGATACAGAGGAGAATGGCTTAATATAAGAAAACAGTATCCGCACAGCAGTAAAACAGAATTACGCCATCTTAACAATAGAGTGTTTACGTGGTTGTACCGAAACGATACGAATTGGTTGAATCGAAACTCTCCTAAATTAAAATCAACGGTCAATTATAATAATAGGGTTGACTGGAAGCGTCGGGATGAGGAAGTTTACGAATATGTAAAGGGTGCTGTCGATGACATATTATCCATCGGAAAGCCTTTACGTATTACTATTAGTTCAGTAGGTAGTAGAATTGGAATGAGACCATTATTGGAAAAACATCTTGATAAACTGCCAATGACTAAAGCGTTTTTGAATGAGAAAACTGAGAGTATAAAGGACTTTCAAATTAGAAGGTTACAATGGGCAGTACAAGAGTTAAAAGAAGACGGACAGATTTTGACCTTATGGAGAGTTTACCGAAAGGCTGGAATAAGGGGAAATTTCCAGAAAGAACTACAGGAAGAGACAATAAAATTAATTAGTGAAAATTATTGTATGTAACCTCAATAATTATTATTTGCCTCACATAATATTGTAAGTATAACCGTAACGAAAAATGGCAGGGATGGGATTTCCCACCCTGCTTTTAACCTATTTACCTATTGCATTGTCATTATATCACCCAAAAATGAAGGGGAAATAGGTTCTTAAATCAAAGTTAATGGATTCCCTATATGATTGTATAGCATCATTCAAAAACAATTTAAATTTCCCTATGGTGGTGTAAATAAATAAGTTAATAAGTACTTTCTTCTAACCTTTTTAATGCCTTCTCATATGCTGCGTTTCTTTCTTTTTCCTCCCAATCAAGCCTTTGAAGTATTCGTTGCCAATATATATTACCCTCATCTGCATAAGACTTAGCAGTCTCCCTCCATAAGTAAGCCTCAGCCTCTTCAAGGACAATGTAGTGTCTACTATAAATTTTAAAGTGAGGCATACCATCTTCTTTGATTAAACTATAAATTGTAGAAGGACTTGTCCGAAAATGGTCTGCTGCTTCTTTTATTGTAAGGACAGTTCTTCCGTAATAACTTTCCTTGTCCTTTTTTGCATAGTTTTTAATTTCATTTGAAAAACACGCTAATTCTTCTCTAATTATTTTTCGTAGTATTTCATCAATCATTTTGGGTTCCTCCTTTGATTTATGAAATTTATCGATCTCAGACTGAACAGTTTTTACATCCCAAGTTTTATCTGGATCAGTCCAACCAACCGTTCTATAATTATCAATTGTTTCTTTAATTTCCTCTTCGTCCAGAACTATCCGAGATTTTATTTTTCGATGAGGCATTGCTCTTGATAATGTCAATTGTCGTACAACGGAAGAGCCAATACCAGTCATTGCGGAAACTTCCTTAATAGTTAAATATTTTTTTGATGAATAATGTTGTTTCTTGTAAAGATTAATTACAGAAGTAGATATTTCCTCTTTAATGATAGTCCCCAAAAGGTACTCAAATGAAGAAATATTTAACTGGTTGCCCATTTATATACCTCCTTCTTTTAGATATTTTTCCATATTAAATCACCAATTTTTAGGCTTCCACTACTGTTTGCATCTAAAATTACCTCGAAATTATGCTTCTTATAAAAGTGAATCAACCTATCTATATGATCACTATCAACACTGGATATCCAGCCAGTGATATTTATATTTCTTTTCTTTGCAATTTCAATAAGGGTGCTAAGCAGTATGCTTCCATAACCATTATTAGACAGATATTCCTCTATTTCAATATCGGCTAAGGAGATATCAGTAAATTCATCATTAAAAAATGCTTTTAAAACTGGATCGGGGTAGAGAATCCCTTTTTTAGTAATGACTCGAATTCCAAGAAAAATTATCGTTTCGTCCTCCTTGGGAGTTTCATAGAAATGTCTATATAGTATTAAATTGTGATCTTGTTTTTGAAGTCCAGAAATTATTTCAAACCCTTTGTTTAATAAAATTTCACTTTGGTATTTTATCTCAAATTCTATATTGTTTTTCCTCTTTAAGGGTGATACTTTAGTTCGACTAAATATTTGATCAAAAATATTCATCAGCAACCTCCTAAATTATTTTATTTTACGAAAGTACGTTCGTGTTATTTGGATATTATTATATATTTTATGGTACAATTTAACTACAGAATTTTACAAATTTTTTTATAAGGGGGAGATTAGAGTGGCTCTATTTTCAAGAAGAGACTTAATTAATAAGGCAAACTCAGTAATTCAGAAAAGTTACTACACTAAATCGGCTTCAACTATATTAAATGAAAGTTACAAAGCCTATAGTCCATTTAAAACATACGATATCTTTCTTTCGCATAGTTACCAAGATGCAGAGGTGATCTTAGGATTAAAGAATACTTTAGAGGAAAGAGGATATGAGGTATATGTTGATTGGATAGAAGACAAGCAACTAAGCAGGGGAAATGTAAATGTACAGACGGCAAATCAGATAAGAAACAGAATGAGAACTTGTAGAAGTTTATTTTTTGCTACTTCTGATAATTCTTCTGATTCAAAGTGGATGCCTTGGGAATTAGGATATTATGATGGGTTTAGAGGAAAAGTAGCAATACTGCCTATTAATAATTCATCCTACCAGAAGGACTCTTTTGAAGGGCAAGAATATTTAGGGTTATATAACTATGTTATTGATAACCATGGCTTTTTATATATTAAATATCTAAATGGGCCAATTAAGAGTTTTAAAGAATGGGTATCCGAATAAAAGGGAGGAACTGTCTTGTTATTTAGTAGAGAAATTAATAACTTTATAGAAGAATATGTAATTGCATTAAAGGAAGGAAATGCTGCTATTTTTGCAGGTGCAGGTTTATCTATCCCATCTGGTGTTGTTAATTGGAAGGAACTATTAAGACGCCCTGCTTCAAGACTAGGACTTGACGTTAATAAAGAAAGTGACTTAGTATCCTTAGCACAATATATCTATAACGATTCCAAAACTAAAACACCATTGACTGAATTAATAAATAATCATTTTAGTCAAACGGGAAGAATAAGCCGCAATCATGAAGTCCTTGCAGAATTACCTATTCGAACATTTTGGACAACTAATTATGACAAACTAATAGAACAAGCCTTAATCCAAGCAGGGAAAAAACCAGATGTGAAAAAACGAGTAAATGATTTGGCTATGATTAAAAGTAAAAGAGATGCAATTGTTTACAAAATGCACGGTGACGCGGAAGTAGCAGATGAGGCAGTTTTAATTAAAAACGATTTTGAGTTATATGAGAAAAATAACCAAATGTTCACTATCGCTTTGAAAGGGGATCTTGTTTCTAAGACCTTTTTGTTTATTGGTTTTAGTTTTGAAGACCCGAATCTAGAACATATCTTAAGTCGAATAAAAATATTATTAGATGATCATGCTCGAACCCACTATTATTTTATAAAAGAAGTGCTTGAAGAGGATTATCCGGATAATCCAGAGGGAAAAGAGCAATTTCAATACAATAAAATTAAACAAGAATTAAAATGTGCTGATTTAGAACGATATTCTATTAAACCACTTATGGTAAAAAAATATGAAGACATTACTACAATATTGGAAGTTATTACTGAAAGATATAATAGAAATAATGTACTTATATCTGGAAGTGCAGAAGAATTTAGCGACTATACAGTTTCAGGTATAGGGCCAGAAGATTTTATTCATAAACTAAGTAAAACATTAAACCAAAAGGAATTTAAGGTTGCCACTGGCTTTGGTTTGGGTGTAGGTAGTGCTGTAATAAATGGTGTATTAGAAGGAATGGAGCAAGTAGGAACACGAAACATAAATGAACATTTAATAATGAGACCGTTCCCACAATATGCAACAAACGGTATGGACATAAGCCAATTATGGGAAAAATACCGACAACAACTCCTTAGTGAATGTGGGATAGCCATATTTATGTTTGGAAACAAAATTATTAAAAAACAAGGGCAAGAAGAAGGGGCAGAAGTTGTACAAGCAAATGGTGTTATAAGAGAATTTGATATTGCTGTAGATAAAAATGTGAAAGTGATCCCGATTGGCGTAACAGGGTACGCAAGTCGAAAGTTATGGGAACAGGTAATAAACGATTTTGATAGATATTATCCTGAGTTTCCAAATTTAAAAGATAAGTTTATTAAACTAGGTGAAGACGGTATCGATTTTAATCAATTAATTAAAATAGTCACAGATATAGTTATTGAAGTTAGAGGAGGAGAATAATGGCTAGAAAAACATTTTTCAGTTTTCATTTTGAAAGGGACTCTTGGAGAGCAGGGCAAGTAAGAAATAGTGGTCTTTTTAAGGGAGATAAGGCAGGATTTATTGATAAAGCAGATTGGGAAGAGGTTAAAAGAAAAGGTGATCAGGCAATAAAAAATTGGATTGATAAGCAATTAGAAGGTACAAGTACAACTGTTGTACTTATTGGGAGTGAAACATCCGAAAGAAAGTATGTTGGCTATGAGATTGAACAAAGTGCGAAAAGAGGAAATGGGCTATTAGGTGTATATATTCATCGTGTTAAAGATGTCAACGGTAGTACGGACACGAAGGGAAAGAACCCCTTTGATAATTGGTATTATGAACGAGACGGAAAAAAAGTATATTTCTCAGAAATATTTCCTACTTATGATTGGGTAAACGATAACGGACGTGAAAATTTAGGTAATTGGATTGAGAAAGCCGCTAAAAAGGCCGGAAAATAATAAATAAAACCTAGTCAATAATGAATAATTACATGACTAGGTTTTATTATATTCATTTATACACAAGGTTATAGAAAATGTGGATAAATATCATTTTATTTATTTGAAGTAATTCTTATCATGATTTAATAAAGTAATACCAGCAAACACGTATCTTGCTTTAATATCTTTATTATCCCAATCTGTAGGCATGACCCTTCGTGAAAGTAATTTATGTTCTTGTGTAGTCACGGTTGCAGTCCATAGATATTGACTAATAATGTCATTAACGAATTCTTCAGTTAGGCTTCCCTCAATGGCTTTTTGTTCACAGATATCTTGGATGTATTTCTTTTTCGGAATCAAATGCTCATATTCAAGCCCATTAACACTATTATTTTTTAAAATTTCTAATGCGGCAGGTGTAACAAAATCAGTAGAATACCTCTTATCATTCCATTTTTTAGGTAAGTCTTTAGTGGCTATATGAATGTGTAAATTAGCGAGAAATTTACCTTTTCCTTCATGGATACCCTTCATATAGAGATGATCATGATAAGGAAGGCTGCAAAGGAATTGATAATACCTGTTTGCCAAAATATTAATAATAAATTGTCTGTTTATTTCCATAACCCTTCTCCTTTTCAACAAATATCCTATTATGATAATTATATATTTTTAAGTTTATATATGGCTAAATATTTGTTGATTTAAAAAAGGTATTACCCTTTTGCTATTGAACATCATCTTGAATATTAAGTAGCGAAAGAGGGATAGCCATGAACAAAAGAAATGAAACAGAACTTTTCAATATTAATGAAAATGTGGTTTTTGCTAAGCAAGACGAATATGTTGTTGCAGTTATCAAAATGAAATCATCCAGTGAAAACAAAACTAATTTGGCTCTAATAATTCCCGAACAAGGTCGTATATCTAACCAGAAGAGAATTTTATTGAAAAAGTTAAAGGGATTTTTAAAGCAATTATGAAATTACATGTTTCGATATTATCTAATATGACAGCCAAAAAATGAACTATTTACCATTGAAAACAGAGCGATTTATACAAAATATTTTAATAAGTCTAGGTAAGGAAATTTTTCCTTACCTCTTTTTTTATCTGTTTTGACACCCACTAAAATATGTCAGTAAAGCATCTCGGATTTATGATAAAATAGGAAAATAGTTAGAAGTTTTTTTGTTGATTTTTAGGAGGAAAAACCATGAAGGTACAAGCAGATATAGATTTTCAGAAAGACTTATTTGATGCAGCAAATAAAATGCGTGGGAGTGTGGCTCCTAGTGACTATAAGAACTATGTTTTACCCTTAATCTTTTTACGTTACTTATCTAACAAATATGAACTACGTCGTAAAACACTTGAGCAAATGGTTACTGATCCGACAAGTGACTGGTATGCCGAAGATGTTGAAACACAATCATTAATAATTGAAGACCGTGACCAGTACATGTCAGAAAATGTTTTTTTTGTACCTGAAGATGCTCGTTGGTCTTATATTATGCAGCAAGCAAAACAACCAAATATAAAAGAAATTATTGACAATGCAATGAAACGTATCGAAGATGAGAACCCAGAACTTGAGGGTATGCTGCCACGTATTTATCAAGGTTCAAATATTTCAGTAGAAAACGTGGCTGGTTTAATAGAAATCTTTTCGCGTGATGCATTTAGTGCAAATAATCGAGGAAGTGTCGATGTACTAGGCCGTACATATGAATATTTTATTGGTTCCTTTGCATCATCCGAAGGCAATCGTGGCGGAGAATTCTTTACACCTTCAAGTATCGTTGAATTACTTGTAGCGATGCTTGAGCCAATTCAAGGAAAGGTGTTTGATCCTGCATGTGGTTCGGGAGGAATGTTTATTCAAAGTGAAGAGTACGCTCCAAGAAAACGTGCACTATCATTTTATGGTCAAGAGAATGTAACAACAAACGTTCGTCTGGGGAAAATGAACGTTTTACTTCATGGAATGAATGCAGATATTCGCTTAGGTGATTCGTTATTAAATGACCAATTTCCAGATTTAAAAGCAGATTATGTAATAGCAAATCCACCATTTAACCAGAAGGACTGGGGAGCAGAGAGAATTGCAAAAAAAGATCCGCGTTTAATAGGACCAATAACAAACAGTAATGCAAATTATATGTGGATACAGCACTTTCTTTTTCATTTGAACGAAAAAGGTACGGCAGGTTTTGTTATGGCAAACGGTGCAATGACTACAAACCAAAAGGAAGAAAAGGAGGTTAGACAAAAATTAATAGAAGAAGGTTACATTGACTGTATTGTCCAACTTCCAGAAAAATTGTTTTTTACGACAGGAATTCCATGTTGTTTATTTTTAATTAGTAAAAACAGGGATGGGAAAAATGGTTTTAGACAACGAAAAGATGAAATTTTATTTATTGATGCCCGTAAAATGGGAAACCTAGTAAGTCGAAAGCAAAAGGCATTGTCCCAAGAAGAAATTAATAAAATTGCATCAGTCTATCATGATTATAAATATGGTGAAAAGTACGAGGATGTTGCTGGATTTTGTAAAGTAGCAAGTATCGAGGAAGTAAAGAAGGTTGATTATAAATTGTCTTCTGGTATTTTTGTTGGAACAGAAGTAAGTGAAAATGACGATGCTCCTTTTGAAGAAAAAATGGAAGAATTAACCCAAAGGCTTTTAAATCACTTTGAAGAATCAAATCGACTCCAAGAAAAAATAAAGAAAGACTTGGAGGGCTTGTTTTGAAATCCCAATTTACAAAATTTCGTCTAGGTGATATTGCAGAAGTACAAACTGGCCCTTTTGGAAGTCAACTACACCAGAAGGATTACGTTGAAAAAGGAACTCCAATTATTACTGTCGAGCATTTAGGTGACAATCGAATTATTCATAATAATATGCCTAAGGTCTCAGAAGAAGATAAAGAAAGATTATCAAAGTATCAAATATTTGAAGGAGATATTGTATTTAGTCGTGTAGGTTCAGTTGATAGAAGAGCATACGTAACAAAAAAAGAGGATGGTTGGTTATTTTCGGGACGTTGCCTTAGAGTCAGAGTAAAGGACAGTAGAGTTTCATCACTATATCTTTCTTATTATTTCGGATTAGAATCTTTCAAGGAATATATTAGAAGAATAGCGGTTGGTGCAACGATGCCGTCAATTAATACTCAAATATTAAAAGATATTGAAATCCAACTACCTTCAATTGAATATCAATTAAAGGTGGCAGATAATTTATTTTCTATAGATGAAATGATAGAAAATAACAAAGAAATAAACAAAACACTAGAAGTAATGGTACATTCATTATATAAACATTACTTTGTAAATTTCGGGCCATTCAAAGACGGGAATTTTATCGATTCAGAACAAGGTGAAATTCCAGAAGGATGGAAAATTGTTTCGAATAAAGATGTGTTCGAATTTGCATATGGAAAGGCATTAAGAAAAAAGGATAGAGTCCTTGGCAATGTGCCTGTAATAGGCTCAGGTGGTCAAGTTGATTGGCATGATACACCTATTGTAAAAGGTCCATCAATTGTTGTTGGAAGAAAAGGAAATGCAGGTACAATCACTTGGGTTGATGAAGATTATTATCCTATAGATACAACTTTTTATATTAATAATAATCTAATCAGCATTTATTATCTGTATTTCGCTTTGCATCAACAACACTTGGAAGATAAAGGGACAGATTCAGCAGTTCCGGGTTTGAACAGAGAGGTTGCTTATAGCCAGAAATTAATTTTACCACCAGACTCGGTTGTTCAAGAGTTTGAAAATAAAGTTAAAGCCTTATTTGATAAGATTGCTGCTAACAATCGAGAAAACTATTCTTTAATTGAAACAAGGAATTATCTTCTTCAACACCTTTTATTAGAAGAGGGAACAAGTGAATCCTAATAAACCACATCTTTGTAAGTTGGTGTGAATATTAAAAGATTATGTTAAAAACTAAGGAGGTGTTGCATCATGTCCAGACCTCTAGGTGAATCAGCATTTGAAGAGACTACTATTGAAAGATTAAAAAGAATTGGTTATGAGTATTTTCATGCTCAAGAATTGTTTCAGCGTGGGGAACGTGAACAATTACAGGAAGTAGTATTATTTAATAGGTTTGAAGCCTTCATAAAGAAGGCTTACCCTAATATCCCTGATCAAGAAATTAGACGTTTAATAAGCATTATTACATCTCCAGATGGTGTGAATTTAATCCAGAGAAACCAAGTATTTCACCAAATGTTGGTTAAGGGAGTGGAGTTCACTTATGAATTGAACGGTGAACCTTTTACTCCTCACATTTTTCCGATAGATTGGAATTTCCCTGAAAACAACGATTTTTTAGTTGTGAATCAACTTTCAATTGAAGGAAGAATGTCTCGTAGACCCGATATTGTTATATATATTAATGGGCTTCCGCTCATTGTGTTTGAATTAAAAAATCCCAATAGTGAAACTGCAACCGTTAAGGATGCTTTTACACAAATACAAAACTACACTTATGATATTTCACAACTTTTTAACTACAATGCGTTCACGGTTGTTTCAGATAATGTGGAAACAAAGCATGGAATGCCTTTTGCTGATTATGATTTCTTTGCTTCATGGAAATCCATTGACGGAAGAAATGTAGATAACAATCGGGCTAATACAATGCGTACATTAATAGAGGGTCTATTCCCTAAGGACCGTCTGTTGAACTATATTCGCAACTTTATTGTTTTCCTTAAATCAGGGGACAAAACAAAGAAAATAGGGGCAAAATACCACCAATTTTTTGGGGTTAATTTTGCAGTTAAGGAAACAGTTCGTGCAACAAGACCAGAGGGAGATCGCAAGATTGGTGTTATGTATCATACGACTGGCTCAGGTAAGTCATTGAGTATGCTTTTCTTTGCAGGAATATTAAGCAGACACCCTGAACTGAATAATCCTTCTATTGTAATCCAAGTGGACAGAAATGATTTAGATGAACAATTGTATGATACTTTCGTTGAGGGTGAGTCATTAATTGGTAAGGTTGAACGGGCTAGCAGCACTGAAAAATTAAGAACGATACTTAGAGGTGAAGCCACCCCTGTTGTCTTTTCTACTATAGAAAAATTTCGATTAAAAGGTGAAGAGACACAACACCCTGTACTTTCAGAACGGAGGAACATTGTTGTAATTGCAGATGAGGCACATCGTACTCAGTCAGGATTTGAAGGTGGTTATGCTGCACAATTGCGTTTTGCACTTCCAAACGCCTCTCATATCGGCTTTACAGGAACACCAGTAGATTTTGTAGGAAACAATACTGAAGAGATATTCGGACATACTATACATCGTTATGACATGGCACAGGCAGTTGCTGATAAGGCAACATTACCAATATATTATGAAAGCCGACTCATACCGCTTGATTTAACAGCAGAGGACATTGATGAGCAATTCGAAGATATATTTGTAGATAATGGTGAAGGTGACGAAACAGAAGGTTATAAAAGAAAATGGGCCGCTTTAGAAAAAGTTGTGGGAACTCCAAAACGGCTCAAACGCCTTGCAAACGATATCGTATCACATTTTAATTCAATGGCCAATCCTTTTCAAAAAGCAATGATTGTATGTATGAGCCGCCAAATTGCTGCTGATTTATATAATTGTTTAAAAGAAGTAGAAGGTTGTCCAAAAATGGAAGTAATTATGACGGGTGATGTATCAAAAGACCCGCGTGAATGGCGAGAGATCCAAGAGGGCAGCCAATATTCACATATTAAGTCTAAGAAAGAACAGGAAGACGTTAAGGCTAAATTACGGGACCCTGAAGACCCACTTAAATTTGTTATAGTAGTAGATATGTGGTTAACAGGTATGGATGCACAGCCGCTTTCTTATTTATATGTTGATAAGCCTATGAAGGGTCATAATCTAATGCAGGCCATTGCAAGGGTAAACCGTGTTTTTCCCGGCAAAGAAGGTGGAATTGTTGTTGATTATATAGGCATTGCCACTTCCCTAAAGGAGGCAACCCATAAATATACAACAGGTGGAGGCAATGGGAACCCTGCATATGATATTACTGAGGCTATTAGAATTTTTAATGAGAACTTAGAATCTGTTAGAAATTATATACCTTCTAATATAGTGATAGACGGTTGGAGGCATAAACCCCAAATAGATAGAGAAGATTTTATAGCAGATATAGTAAATGTTCTATTAAACAGTGATACAGAAGATTATATACAGTATGCAACAAAATTAGAAAAATCATATCAACTCGTTAAAAATCAGCAAGAAGTAATGGTACTTGCTGATGAGGTTACTCTATATCTAATGTTAAAGGCTCAACTACGAAAGCACTTAAGACCTCCGGGTGGAAATGGGGGAGGGAATAAGACATTAGAAGAGCAACTGTCAGCATTATTGGATCAGAATTTACTTGCTAAAGAAACGGTAGACATATTCAAAGTTGTTGGAATCGAACGGCAAGATATTAGCATTCTTGATGAGCAATTTTTGGCCGATTTATCAAAGAAAGAACATGAGGATTTACGGTTAAAACTATTGAAAAAACTACTTGAGGACAAGATAAAAGTCACATTTAAGCAGGGTAGTCCACAGACTAAAACGATGCAAGAGTTGTTAGAAAAAACTCTAACTGAGTACCATAATCGTGTCATTCAAGCAGCAGATGTTGTTCGAATGATGATAAAGATGCGAAAAGAAATGGAAGAAGAAATGCGCAAAAGGCAGGACTTAGGCTTGTCAGAGGAAGAAATTGAGTTTTATAAAGCAATTACTTCAATGGAGGATGCCGCTTTTTCAAACGAGTACTTAGCCAACTTAATACACAGAGTAGTTAATGAGTTAAAAAAGAAACTCGATGTTGATTGGACTAGCCCACATCGCCAAGATGTTTATGCAAAAGTGAAACTTGCTGTCAAAATGGTATTAATGAAAGAGAAAGTTACTGGACAACAACTTCAATTCTTAACTAATAAGTTTATGGAGCAGGCTGAAGAACAGTATAAAGGCTGGCCAATGGACGCTTAAATAGAGTTATAAAATGAAACAGATACCACTCAAACTCTAGGTATCTGTTTTCTTTTAGATTTTCCATTCATGAAATGATATATGAAGTAGAAGAAATATAAAAGGTGATCTAAATGATAAAAACTAATAATATAACAATTGAGCCATTTGAGTTATCTGCTTTAGAACAACTCTCAAAAATTATCGGTGATAGGTATACTGGTTCTGGAATTACGAATTTTTTTCATAAAGCAGGATTCACAAAATATCAGCATGATGGAACAACCAAGTGGAGATTTGTTTACGAAGTTTTACAAGATATTCAAAGCATCTCTTCAGGTCAATATCATATTGTAAAAATTATTCAAGTATTATGTAATCCCCAAGAATACATAAATAATGGCGATTATCATGAAGAAATTGTTGGACAAGTAAACGAGATAATAAAGTTTTATGGTCTAAAAATAAGTTTAGAGACTGGTAAAATTGTTTATACAGGCAAAAAAGACACTAGTTTAAATCGAAATTCACAAGAAGTAAAAGCATTTGATTCAAGGAATTATCATGAGGAGATTCGTAAACATGGAAGGGATCTTTTTGCTGAAGGAAGATATTTTCACGCAGTCTTTGAATGCTGCAAGGCATTTGATAAGTTTGTAGCAGAAAAGGCTAAAATAGATAAACATGGGTCAGATTTAATGAGTGCAGCATTATCAATGAAAGGTAGTTTAAAACTTAATAAACAAGTAACTGAAACAGATCGCAATGAGCAAGAGGGTATTATGCACCTTTGTATGGGTGTTATGAGGGCAATTCGTAATCCTAAAGGGCATGAATTAGCCCTAGAATGGCCGATTGAAGTCAAGGATGCTCTAGATATTCTTTCTTTGTTAAGTTTCTTATTTCGCCAAATAGACAAGTCTGTTTATTGGGGTTAATCCTCTGGGAGATTGAGGAAGTAGATTATCAATTGCAAATTTTTAAGTATAAAGACTTTCTTAGCAAGCCGAGTAATTTAAAGGGCTTGCTATTTTTATATAATCTTTAGGCTAATGAAAGTAATAGAATGGAAATGTGCTAAAATTAGAATGAAAATCCTGATATTAATATGTTTTGAGGTGTTTCCTTTGATAGGTAAGAAACCAAAATTTATAGATTCCCCGTATTTCGTAGGAGAACCGGGCAATTGGCACTTAAAGCCAAATGCACCTAAAGAGGTAATAAAAGAATTCAATAAGTTCATGAAAGAAGATAATCCTGAACCACCAAATAAACAAACAGAGGTACTAGAACTAGATTATAGAGCACTCTATGATATTGAAACGTACCTATTCGATTCTGTACATATTAAATTTAAAGAACAAGGATATTTAAGCGCTCCTGATTTTTTCTTAATTGTCATTTGGAAATCAAACCGATCCAAATCTAAAGTAGCAAAGCGAATTTTAGAAATGGGTTATCCAAGTCTACAGGATGCTGTTAAATCAATTACGGCTGAAGTTAATTTGTTGAATGATCCTAAGCAGAGATTAGAATATTTAATGGCAAACTGTGGATTTAGATTGCCGATGGCTAGTGCTATTTTAACTGTATTATTTCCTGATTCCTTTACTGTCTATGATGTTAGAGTTTGTGATGTTCTTCAAGAAAATGGATATCGTTATCATAGTTTAACGGATAGAAAGTTTTCTGAAGGATTATGGGAAGAATACATGGATTATATTTATGCTGTTTCAACTATCGCTCCAGAAGAATATACTTTAAGGGACAAGGATAGATATCTATGGGGAAAATCTTTTTATGATCAGTTAATAACGGATATTAGCAACAATTTTAAAGTATACAATGAGGGTGAGTAATGAATATCGGTACGAGAAAGACAATAGATAACGCTATAAAAGAAATCTGGTCCAATAATATTAAATATGACTATAAAAACTTTAGTTTACTTAAGGAAGATACACTGAAGAATTCGTTTTATTTTCACCTAAGAAACAAATTGACTGATAGGTTTTTAGAAGAAAATAGGCTCAAAATATATACAGAATATTATCATGATGGATTACGAGCAGATTTAGTTATAGCACAGTTATGTGAAGAACCCGGCCTTAATGGACATTTAAGAAATGATGTAGTAGATATTTTAGCAGTAGTTGAAATGAAATATAAATATGACACTAATGAAGATCCTTTTAAAAAAGATATTGTGAAAGTGAAGAACTACATTAGAAATCTAGAGTATAAAAATTGTCTGTACTACTTAGCGTTTATTCATGAGGTTGTGAATCCTGATAATGAATATTCATGGCTGACACAAAGAGACTTAAAGTGGGCCAATGATAAAGTAACAGAACTTAATGGCTATTTTATTGAAGGAAATGATGAGCCCGTATTCCAAATTATTTCATACTAATTATCCATAATTTATGAAGTAAGAAAAGAATGTGGTGAAATGTCCGAAACACTAAAAGAATTATCGTATATGGCAGTATTAAGAGACGGAAAAGACCGTCTCTTTTATTTTGATAAAAAACAAGGAAAGAACATACGATCGTTTAATAAACTATATGTAAATATTTTACTAAGGAATAGGGAGGATAAACTAATGATAAAGGGAAAAGACAAAAATAAAAGCCTAGATTATGTAAAGGCATTTCATAATGATTATGTTATAACGATAGGCAGGCATCCCCGCTTTAATTGGGTCACTCACACGGATAAGGATTATATGTATTTCTTATATATCACCCGTACAGAGAAGAATTTTGTCGGTAAAAATACAGCACATGTTGGGAAATTCAATGTTCTATGTCACCAACAAACATTCTACGATTATCACCGTTTAATGTTAGTCATTGAACCAATCTTAAGTGAATATATCTTGGAGAGTGAGAAAATTTTTAAGATATGTATGCTTGTGCAGGAATTAGAATACCAAAGTGAAGACCCGCTACACCAAGAAGCGAGTGGAGAATAACAGTAGGGAATATCCTACTGTCTTTTTTTATGGGGGTAATTTGTAATCCAAAGGGACATGAACTAGATATTCTTTCTTTGTTAAGTTTCTTAATCTCACCAAATAGACAAGTCTGTTTATTGAAGATATACTTCTACTTTGGAATATCAGCAACCCATGTAACTTCTTTTTTAATAGAAAAAGAGTGGGTTTTCCCCACCCTTTAAATTCGTCCTTTTTAAATATGATTAAATTTAATTGAAGAAAACTGCTGAGAAGTACTTAATTTATTGTATTGTAATTGCTTGCTGCTCTTTTGTTTTAATAAGTATCTCTTTAATATTCGACAATTCAATATAGGAGAATATTTCTTTTATTAAGTAAATCCTAATATCCAGATAAGACTCTAATGTTTCGGCTGATACATTAACCATGATTTCTTTGTCAGATTTTAACCAATTCATATTTAGTTCATATGTATTCGGGTAATTTTCATGAGTGCCAAGTATCCGGCCTCTTGTCACTTTAATAATGCCATTTTTCTCTAGTTCCTTTATTTGATTCATTGCTGTGCGTACTGCACATCGTGAAGCCCTGCTTATCTGTTCGTATGTCATATAAAATTTTTTATCTTTGTCCTCAAACCTCTTCGAATGAATGAGGAGTACGGTAATAATGTTGTGTAACTTTTTAGGATATTGATAAATAGTCAACATTTCGGATCTAGAGATTGAAATCTCTGTCTTACTCTTAAATAAAATGACATTCTTTTTATACACTAAATCTACAATTCGGTTAATTTCTTGATAGCACGTTTTAATAGGTGTTTTATAGAGAATTGGATTTTGATTGTCCATCCAATCTTTAAGTAATAGATAACATTCACTTTTTTGTACTTTAAGTGTATTAAAATAAATCGCTAGTTTACAAAGAGCAGCATTCCGGGTTCCAGATTTCTTTAATCCTTCATTATATAATTTTTCTAAAGTATTAAGATTTTCTTTAGATAAATCAAAATTAGAAAAATCAACATTAACACTATTTTCCTCTAAAAGTTTTCCCTTTGAAAGAGATTGATCTATTTCAACATCAGGGAGGTCATTGATTAAATCACCTATAACCTGAGCATCTATAGGTTCTATAGATAAAATAAAATCTAAGGAACGGATAGGCATAAAGTTCTCTTGGACATCAACATACCAGCAAATATTATCGACCTGATTCTTGTTTTTAAAGTTGATACTCAAGGGGAGTTTTAAACCTTGAGTAGGTGATGGCCTTTTTTCAATTTGTCCCTCTATATTTCCACCAAGGAGATTAAGTGTTGATTTGACCGCTGCATCATAGAGTTTTTCCATATATTTATATGGAATCTCCTTTGAAAAGTAAATATCAACATGATATCCCTTAGTCCCGCTCCAACTTGTATAGATTTTATCGGTGGGGATTCCCAAGTTGCTTAAAGATTCATAAAGAGCCAAAACCACTCTCTTTGCCTCTGTTTTATCGGGGACATCTACATCAAATGTCACAAATTTTGTCAGATTTTTTCTACAAAAAATACCGTAAGTATTTTCTCGCATTAAGTGGGACTTTAAAAATCCATCGTGCAAAGGTTTATGTCTCTCTTTTTCGTATTGATTAAACGTTTGATAACCATTGCCATCATTGTTTTGTTTGATATACTTGTACCTTACTGTGATGAATAATTCCTTCATTTTGTTCAAAATCTCATTATTTTCTTCCAAAAAACCACGTCCTTTCTGAAATATCATTCCTCCCTTAGAACAATTGTTTAAGGCTTATTATTTTTATAACATAAATGGGGAAAAACCAGATTGATATGTTGCAAAATAATTGTGACGAGTTTTGTGAAAATGAGAAATACCTATATATTAATGATATTCTCCTTAAAAACCTTAAAAGCATTTAAAACATATAAATAAGTTATTGTATGTCTATAATTTTCAATTACTACAATTCATATTAAAATGGTTTATTTATAAGTTCATTAGAAATGCAGGTGGAGAATGATTTACTACGGCAAGGATTGTGTCCTTGCTTCTTTTTATATACAAAAATCTCTAACAATATCTATATTGATAACAAAAATAAAAAAGGTTTTCACTTTTCGAAAATGAAATTATAAGGTAGTAAAACCTTTGAAATATAAGGTTTTAGAATAAAGAAAGGAGATGATTTGAATGGGGAAATTTGAATATAACGTTCATGATTTGATTGAAATAAATGAAGCCTTCAATAATGCTGCAAGTGTTTTATTTCACAACCTTAATAAGCATGTATACCTTGAAATAATAGATAACGAAGGTGATAAGAGGTGTTTTACCCTCAATAAGAGAGATTTTAAGGCAATTCAAGTAGACTTCTTTTCAAGTGTATTAAATGATATTATCCTAAGTGGTTTAGATAATGAACTGGAGATGAACGTTAAATTTAATCCAAACTTAGAACATTTTCCTGTGGAGATTATTTTTACCTATCAGGGATCAATCCACGAACGATACATTTGTAACTTTAGGGAATTAGCATTTATTTATAGTGCATTAAAAAAACAGAAAAGAAGTGAAACTATCTAACCCTGCTTTTATAAGGTTTCATAGATAACCTAATTTGTATTTTGTACTGTTGATAGGGGGGATTTTATGAAACAGACAGAAACTAAAGTCCCGTCTATTTTGGCTATAGATGCCTCTTTAACTTCCTCAGGAATTGCTATCACAACCTTCAGTAAAGAAATTATTAGTCTCCATACGATAAAAACCAGTGCTGAAAACCATATTGAACAGAGAATTCTATTTGTTTATAAGACCTTACTGAAGATAATAGAAGAACATAATATAAAACTATTATTAATAGAGAACAATTATACGGGAGGGAGCAAGGAAGTAAATTGGGTCATAGGAATTATTTATTTATTGGCAGCAGAAAAAAGGATACCAATAAAGTCATATGCACCCGCTTCTATAAAGAAGGCTGTAACCGGAAATGGTAGGGCAAATAAAAAGGAGATAAAACTTGCTATTCAAAAGATATATGGCGAACTAAAAACAAATGAACATGTTCGTGATGCCTTAGGGCTTGTGCATTGTTATTGTATTAAGAAGTCTGAGGTCAAAACTGAATAGATTACTAATTACTCAAGAGTAGACCTAGCGTTTACTCTTTTTTAATTTTGTAAATAATACCAATAAAGGAGTGGTTGTCTTGTATAAACACGATATACATAAATCATTTACATACTTATTTTTCTTTATGATAACGATATTTATTCTTATTCCAACTGTTCCTATATCTTTTCAAGTTGACGAATTCACCTACATGAATGCCCTAATATTTTCAATTATTGGCTCAGTTTGTTTTAGCGAAATATATCTTGGTTTACACGAATCAATTAAGGATAAAGGATTTCTTGCTTTTTTTGTTCGATACCTATTTATTCTCCCTGTTTTTGCTATCAACTCTTCCATAGTCCTATTGGGTAACTGGTTTGCAATGCAGCATAAAATATTGGATACATTAAATTTTACTTGGTATACCGTGGTTAGTGGTTTTATATGGCTAATTAGTTTCCATATGGCAAAGTTTGTTCCAAATCTTCCAGCAATAATATTTAAAAAAAAGGAGCAATAGCCCCGCTCCTTTTCAAATGTCAAAATATAAAGGATTGTGTCTTTTAATACTTTTTATTTGGCCCTGACTGTATTCTTAGATCGACGTATAATAATAGAATACAAATAAATTTAGGTGATTAGGGGGGCGTTCAATATAGAAATACTTATACCTAATAAAAAGATGAGGCTGAACACTCATTTATTTAATTTCTTATGTAGACTTTTTGCTATCTTATTGTTTGCCCCTTTAACCTTACAATTCTGGGATAATAGTTTTATGACATACTTTATTATTGCATACCTGACTATGCAGGCTGGGGGTTACATCTATAAGCGTATGTATATTCCAACGTATCACTATGCTGTCTATGAAAATCATAATAACGATGTAATGCCTCCAATATTTTCTTGGATTATGCTTACATTAATATTATTTGTTTCATTGGTATCTGGGGTAATATTATTTTTTCGAGGAAACGGCGTATTTTCTACTTTTTTAATGCCATTCTTTTTCTTCATGGGAGCAATTTGCTGGAACCTTGTCATTTATACTGTTATGGCAGAATTAAAAGAGAGGTGATTCAAATTGCAAAATTCCAGTGAACACAATCAACTAATTGTGAAAGATATTAATTCGAATATACGCTTTATTTCTGTACTGTTTATATGGTCTATTCTTTTTTGTTTTATTGGTTCCATTATATTATATCCAATCAATTATTTAACTTTAAAGATTACCCCAACTTACTACTTTTTATCATTTGCTACAGTGTTTATTAGTAGTGGTGTTCTATTTCACCGATTCTATTTATATATGTACGATCATGTTGTAGTCTTAGCAAATAATCAAAATGAAAGATTTTGGAATGTAATTGCTCTTATTTTGTTTAACTTAACTGGTCCATTCGCTGGGTTATTAATTTATCTGTTTACAGGAAACCTGATTTTTGGGGGAATTACAGTTTTAGTTTATTTCTACGGTTCTGTGAGTTGGTATATACCTCTTAATCTTATAAGGAAGGAACTTAAGAAAAGAAGAGAAAGAATCTATAATACGGTCTTCTTAGACGAGAACGGAAATAAACGGCTTTATTTCAAGATTTAAGATTGGGTAATACTATGAACAAATACTAATGATTATTAACCCTTCTGAAAGATCAGTAATTATTAATTTTATCAAGGATCTAAGAGACATTAAAAAATTTTTTTAAAAAAAGAAGGGATTTACCGATACAAAATGAAATAAACAATGTCAGGATAAATCATTCCCCTTAGATTCTTCTGACAATGTCCTCTAATTCTTTTGCCGCTTTCTTGTGTTTACTTCTATTTTGATTTGTAATAATAATACACAAAAAAGATCAAATGGTTTTAATAACTATTTGGTCTTTTCTTAATTTTATAGAAGAGATGGAAGACTTATCATAATGGGGAATTAGTAAAACTTTACTAATGAAAATAATAAATTCAATGCCCGAAAAAAATCCATACATATAAGTGAAAATAGTGGTTTATTATCAAGAAAAGTGAAAGAAAGCGAATAAATTAGAAATTCAATAACATTTATTTATTTGGGCATTAAATGGCGATATTCAATGCTTTTTGTCTGATTTTAAAGTTGTGCCGTTCTACTAAGCAAGTCAATTTTCGGATCAGACATGCACAATTTTTTAAAGGTTTATTCTCCTAAAAGTTTAATAGATGATTAAAAAGTTTCACTTAAAGGAGAGTACTCATGACTGATTGGGAACAATTCACAGAATGGATAGAGCATTTAGGGACAGGTTCTAATGTAACACTATATGTAATAATTTTTTTTGGGGGGGTTTTACTTTGTATGAATGCTATAGTTGAAAGGGCATTGATAGATAATATAAAAAGTTTAATTATCTCAAAGTATATTTTTAATTATTGTGTGCTTTTTCTTCTTGTTGGGAGTATTATTCTTGGTTTAACCCTTTGGGATGGGTGTATTTGGTAATTAGAAATACTGTTAATTGTAGTACCTTTATGAGTATAAGAAAGCCTAAAATACGTAGGTAGTGCATAAAAACCTGCATATTTTAGGCTATATTATTCCTTATTGTGTTAAACCACCCGTTAGGGAAGATTCAAATTAACTTTTAATGCTATTAATATATTTTGTAACATTACCCAAACAGCAACTGCCTTGTGGATTGTTTACCTCACAACCACATCGGTTTTCCTTTATGTTTTCTCTAATATGTTCAATTGGATTATGTGAAAGTTCTTGTTTTACATATTTCTCAATTTTCCCTTTTGTCCAATCAAAGCAATAGCAAATAGGTGTTGTTACATAGTCATCTTTTTGATGTACTGCTACCTTTATGTCAGATGCAAGATACTTCTTTTTATCGGCATCAAAATAAACTACATCACACTCTTTACTTGAACAGAAATAGTGATTTACATTCGCATTTAAAGTTTCTAATGCAGTTGGTTTAAGTAAGGACTTTAGTGTAATCAACTTTATGTTTTTTGCTTTATTATTACAAGTTGGACAAACACCATCATTTTCTATTTTTACTTCATAAACCTTACTACTACAACAATCCATCATTCTCCCACCTTTATTTATTATTCAGTACGGTTTCAATAATAGGACATTCATGTAGAGATTTTTCATCAGGACAACATTCTTTTAATTTCATTAGCATGGATTCAATTCGTTTTAAATTTCTAATTTTGACTTGTACTTCATCAATTTTTAGGTTTACAAAGTCATACATATCCCTACATCTTTCACTATCTTTATCAACAACTCCAAGTAATTTATTAATTTCTGCTAAAGAAAATCCTAAGTCTTTCATTCGTTTGATAAAGTTTATGCGATTAACAGTATCATCTGTGTAAACCCTATATCCAGAATCTGTACGGGATGGTTCAGAAAGTAATCCCATCTTTTCGTAATATCTAATTGTTTCTTTATTGACACTACACTTTTCAGCAAGTTCACTGATTTTATATTCCAACTGAATCCCCCCCATATAAATTATAAACCCTGTACCATAGTACAAGGTAAAGAGTATTTTAAAATTATTTTTATTGAACTTAACCGCCCCATTAGGAAAAATCTCTCCGTTATTTCAGGACTAATTTCCTGTTACTTTTTTGAGGAAAATATACCTTATTACTTGAAGATGATTAGATGCGCGCTATAATCATCATCATCAAAAACTGGGGTGATTAAGTGGAAAGATATCTTGGTATTATAACTGACGAAAGTGACCTTGAAAGTTATAAAGAAAGTATGAGAAACTTCGCAGCAAAAGTTAATAAAAAAATAGATGTGATTTTATTAACGGA
This sequence comes from Sutcliffiella sp. NPDC057660, assembly GCF_042800035.1. Taxonomy (NCBI): domain Bacteria; kingdom Bacillati; phylum Bacillota; class Bacilli; order Caryophanales; family Bacillaceae; genus Sutcliffiella; species Sutcliffiella sp. NPDC057660. The sequence continues at coordinate 109,331 of NZ_JBHVHV010000014.1, read as the reverse complement.
AACAAATACTATAGAAAAATTTATAAAAGAAAATCATGAGAAATATTGCAGAGTCATTTTTTATGATTATGAGGAACTTAATAATATTAAACAATTGCAAAACGTCTTTTTGCTTTGTCAAGACTATAATTTAGAACTGTCGATTATTAAACAGGATATCCATTCTGATGTTGCGGTAGAGTTGTCATATCTTCTGCAGGTTATATAATAGGTAGGAGTAGAAATCGTTTAAAGACCAGACATTAATTTTGTCTGGTCTTTTTAATTAATATTCATTTTATTTTTTCTGAATAAATTCGCCACAATTATCTTTTAACATACTGACCTTGTCTTTTTCTTATTATGTTATAACAAATATAAGCCAAAGAGATTGGCAAAATGAGAGGAGAGGATGATTAATGAAAGACAATATCTATGATCAATTAAATCTTGAATTAAACGGGCAACTAGATTTAATTAATAAGAAAAAAATGATAATGGGGTATATTAGGTCAACCTATAATCAAATTGTTTTTACAGAGGAAGAAAGTAACAATATTATAGGTGCCTTAATATCAATATGTACTTCTGAAAATCACAAGGATTATGAATATTATGCTACTAATGTTATGAACTATATAAAAGAATTGATATTACAAGGTAAGAAGTAAGACGCACCAATAGAGAAAACTACAAGTTGATAAACAAGGAGGTTGATCAGCACAAAATAAAAGGAGGAGATACGTATGGAGTATATTAATTTAGTATTTAAAAGCAAAAATGATGTTCAGGAGTTTTTGGAGAATGATTATAAAAAATTCGGAGAGTATGGCGATTATTATTTTACTGTAATTGGTGGAAGATTTGAAGAAATCTTTGGACATATGCTAGTAATTGAAGCGAAACAAGAAAATCCAGAAGGCTGGTTTCAGACGGTCAAGAAGAAAGATGGTAACGGTTATGGGATTTATTGGATTAATGGAAATTGGCATGATCAAGAAGTTTCACATTGGTCTGAAGAACAAATGATAGACTTCCTCTGGAGAAATAGAAGGAGTGCTAGAATTCCAATAATATTTTAGATGGATTTTATGCTTGAATGTTTCGCAGAGTAGGAACAAGTAAAAGGAATAAATGGTGCTGGCAATGAGTTCAAAACGCGCTATAATACGACCAAACAAGTTTTGTCAGATAATATGTCTTATGCGACGAAACCTATAGCATAGCCTATATTTTTTCGTCGCATAACATAAATATTCTTTATTCAATATTTGTCGTATAACATTGCGCAGGAGGGTACCCATAATGGAAATTGTTTCAGTTACCTTTTCTCATTCAATTAATGAGTTTAGAAACTATTTGATTGAATCGAACAGAAGTATGAATACTATTAAAAGTTATATTCAAGATTTACTCATTTTAGAGAATTGGTTGTTTTCCAGACACGCCGACCCAATTATGGTGGAGGTAATTACGAAAACTGATTTAAAAGATTTCGAACGAGAAATAAAAACAACTTCCTCTTTATCTCCAGCGACTGTTAACCGAAAACTAGTATCCGTAAAAAAATGGGCTAATTATTTATTTGAATCGAAATTTTCTCCGGTTAACTTGGGTCAAGAGATTTCAATTATGAAGGTTCAAAAACAGAATACCATTCGTTGGTTAACGAGACAAGAAGTAGGCCGCTTATTACATGCAGTACAATTAACAAAACTTAAAAACTTCCAAAAAGGGTTATTACATGAAACACTTATTATTCTTCTAGTGAATGTTGGGTTACGAATAGAGGAAGCATGCTCCTTAACAAAGAATTCAATTTCATTTCGCAATAATTTGGTAAATGTGTTGGGGAAGGGATCTAAGCACAGAGTTTTACCCCTAACTGAAAAAACAAAGTCACACATACTTTTCTGGTTGGAAAATAGGGAGAATGATTCCGATTATATTTTAGTTAGCAGCAGAAGCAGTCAATTAAGCACCAGAGCCGCGCAGCATATTTTGAAAAAATATAGCACCCTACTTGGTATAGAAATTACCCCCCATTCTCTAAGGCATACCTACTGCAAGCAGTTGGCAGATAGTGGAGTGGGACTCCAATCTATAGCAGATTTAGCAGGTCATAGTTCCATGGATACTACTCGAATTTATGTTACTCCATCAATTAAAGAACTGCAGAACGCCCTTAAGAAAACAGAATTTTGATTGACCTAAATTATTGGAGAATGAAAATATGTGAAAAATGTTTATTCCTGTTCTTATACGCGTTATAATGGGGGCGTAATATACTAATATATTGAATATACGAGTAGGAGAGGCTACCTAGGAGCCTCTCCTTTTTCCTGTTTGCGGAAATAATTATCAATACGCGTTAAAATATTATTAAAAGAGGAACTTTAAGTTCGTAATATTGATTGGAGAGGATAGAATGTACTATTTAGATTACGTATCCAGTTATTTCTGTATTGCGGGTTTTCTATGGTTTATGATGATTATTGGCATTAAGTATCTACCGAACAAATTATCACAGGGAAAAGAAAATGCTGTCAAATGGCAAGAAAGGCTGCTCATAATTAGTATTCCTTTATCATTGATACTAGGATATTCAGTTTTTAACTTCTTTGATTTATACGAATATATGAGGGTAGTTTAAGATTCTAATATGTTTTCATATAGGTGGAATTTATTGTGGATTTTGCTCTTAGAAAAAAATGGACAAAAAACCAACTTGGCCCTTTACATGAAATAATTATTGTGATAACATTTAAACAAGTTATTATACATGATTAAATTTTAATTTTTAGAACTTTAATATATTATAAATAAATCTCTTTCTTTTTATCACTTTAGAGGGAAGAGAACAAAAGATATACTAATACACTTAAGTAAATATGATGGTGAGTTTGTTATTCTTTATGAATTCTTACTCATAATCCATGTGCATGAGTATGCCTATGTTGGCTGTTACTTTAACTTTGCATGCATACTTTGAGTTTATTAGTTGTATATCTTTGTTCTTTTCAGTTTTTGATAAAGAGGAGGAGATTTTTTTGTGCGGTTTTTTCTAGTTTCTTCAGGTTTAATACTAAACAATGGAATAAGATTACGGGCATTCAGTGGGCTGAATGGAGGAAAAGGTACTAATCCGACAATTAAATTTGGAATATTCCAAATTAGCAGGTAGCCAAAGACAAGTTTTCAATTAGAGTGAATGATCGTCTGTGTTATTCGAATTAAATTACTGATATCTAAGGAGGAATTTTCTATGAAGAAAAAAGGGGTTTATAAGATTGGTTATATGGTCCACTTAAGTGCTGATAGGGATGACAGCATAGAATTAGAAATGAAACACCGAGTACTAGAAGTATTATTGCGTGATGTTAGGGGAATTAGTGTTGCTAATTATCTTTCTTATAAGAGCAATCCACTAGTTGCTCAAAAATTTATCAATTTTTTAAGAAAACAAGGCATTGACACGATTGCTGTACAGGATCGCTCAATATTAAAGAAGGATATCATCAATCTATTTATCAACGAGGGGTTTCATTTCCTTTTGATTGAAGTTAATAGCAGCAATACGAAATATCGGATTGAGGAGATTACTAACAAACAATTGAGGTCTGATCTTCACAATTTAGCCAGAACCAGTAAAGTTAAATGGGAAAACCTAGGATATGACTATAGAAAGACTTTAATAAGTTATGAAAAATTAGCAAAGATGTCGAATGAATTAATAGATAAATTCGAATCTACTGCTGGTATTAACGTTTCCGCCTATTAAGTTTCATTATTGAAGAAAACCGATTCTGATTTTATTAGTAACCGACCATAAAACTAAACAAGGAGATGATTGTTTATGAAAAACGTAACCTTTTTTACATTATTACCTGAGACAATTTTAGGGAGAACAAGGAGTTCTGCTGAGGAATTTTTTGAGTATTGTATGATGGCGGATATATTTGCTCAGAGAAACAACCTCAATATTGTTAATGGTTGTGGAATTTCAAACCTTGGAGATGTTAATATGCGAAAAAAGTACTTTTCGCGACTTAAAAGAAGATCAACTGTTTTAATAATATCTCCTGTACATGTTGCAAACCCTGTAATTCTAAATTTATTCAACGGTAAGGATGTAACCTTCAGGGTGATTGAAGGTGATTATCTTATAAAACCAAAAAATTTGAAGGAATTCTTTTTAGAAGAATTAAAATCATCGACAGAAGAGAATGCAGTTAATTCTATGTGAAAAATTGCTATTTGTTAGAAAAATAGATGTAAATGGACAAGCAGAAAGCAAAAATATGAATAGGGGTGGTATGAAATGAAACAACTTGAAAAATTGTTATCAGAGGGAAATGCTCAAATGGTGGAGGGGGCTGAAGAAATAAGAGGACCGGATAAGTTTATTTTAATGAAGGTCCTTTACGATAAATATTTTCCATATTATTTTTAGTTACACGTTTATAGTAAATCTATTATATATTTCATGTTATTGTTATAAAACTCATATTAACTTTTTATATATGCCTGAATAGTTGAAGAAAGATTCCTTATGAACAGGAAGATAACTTTAATCTTATCTTCATAAAAACTATTAGGAGTGTGTTGATATGAAAGAAGTTAGAGCATTATCAGTATTAATTAGAAAAAACAGCACTGAAAATGAGATTCAAGTGGAGTTAAATGAACATAAGCATGAATTGATTAATTTTTCAGAGGAGAAAGGACTTGTATTTAGTAAGTTTGATGTTTTCTCTAAACCACTACAAGAACTCATCTATTATTACAACCCTCAAGATATGAAAGAGTATGTCAAATCTTTAAATTTTAATGAAACAATACTTACATTCAGCCCAATTTTCTTGAATGTGTTTTGTTTACAAACACTTGAAAGAATGTCTTTGAAAAACATTAACTTTATATTTGCTTTCTACAGTGAAAATAATGCAATGATAATGAAAGAAATGACAGCAAAAGAGTATCTGAAGTTAAGAAAAAGGAATAAGATTCCGAACGTTTGTTACTTTCCAATTAGTTTAACAACTGGAAATGAGGTAGCAATATGAAAACTAAATACGGTGTACCTATTATAAGAATAGATTGGTCAGGTCCAGAGGGAAATGTCTACCATGTAATGTGGAAGGCTGAAGCAATGCTTGAGTATTTAGAGGAATTTGATAAGTGTGAAGAACTGAAATATCGTTTTAGACATGATGGTTTGAAAAGTTATGAAGAAGTTCTTGATTTAGTCAATGAGTACGTAAAAATTAACAATATGGACGCTTACTATTCTTTAAGAGCCCAACTTGATGGGGAGGAGAATTAATGGCGCGCAATATGGACTTTGAATTTCATTTATACAGAATTATAATCGTTTCATTTATTGAAGATTTAAGTAGTAATTATGAATTTGATGATTTTTCCATCATTAAAGAATTTGAGGAAGAACTTAAATTGAGGGAATCGGTTAATGCTGCAATGGAAGATTTTGAGTTAGAACATTTATTTCAACAAATTATTAAACATTGTCCTCCTTTTAGGAATCCAAAGTATTGGGCTAGCATTAGGACAGCATTAAATACTTACGTTAAGTCGATACAGCCGACAGAGGAACAATATTGGGTAGGTTAATAGTAATCGGAAATAAAAAGTGTAGGATAATTGTTTATTTTCCGATTGGCTAAATCGTGTTGCATCTATGACAAACTAAAATAAAGTTTGATTCATGTAAAATAGTTTACTAAAAAGAAACAGACTTGCACAAAATCCCGTGTGTATATCCAGAGTATGGGTATATTCACGGGGACAATATATTTCAAACTGTAGATTACCAAGGTATCAAGGTTCACTTCGGGGTGGTAATTCTAACGGAAAACCAAGTTCAACAACGTGTAAAACGCCTTAGGTGGTTGCTCGCCCATAAAAGTTTGGGGGAAAAATAAAACCTATGTTGGGCTATAAATTGCGATTAGACACCTGTAATAAGTATTTCTTATCCAATTTTGAATTTGCCTTTTCAATAAGAAACATCTTGAAAGAAGAAGGATACCCGCTAATACGGTAAATAAAAGGCTGGAAATGATAAAAAATAAGCGTTCCATTATTTTTACTCCAATCTATTTTGAGATTTATGATTTATAAAATTCGTTCCTATCAATAGGGTGTGGAGGTTTTTCCATCCATCCTCGTTCAACTAAAATTTTTAACCCTTCTCCACCGTATCTCATAATGTCTGCCATAAAAAGTGACCACTGGGCTGATAAATCCTTTCACATTGTAAGGGATAAAGCAAATCCAAGTGTAGATATACCAACTTGGTTTGAAGAACCAATAAAAAATAGCATCAATTTTTCAGAAAACGGTGAAACTGTTGAATTAGTTACCTCCATTGTTATTGGAAACCCAATAAAATTGTCATTTTCCCTAATTAATTTGTTAAATGTATCTATTTGCTTTTCAGCAAGTTTTTTTCCTTTTATAAAGTAGTCCTTTATTTGCTTATCTTTGGTAACCTGTATTAATCCCATTAATAGGATTAAACCAATTGCATTTCTTTCGATACATGCAAATATTTCCCCTATTTCTAAGGTGTTTAAAGGTCTTTTATCGCCAAATATTGTGCTAATTAAAGAAGGGTTATGTGAAACAAATTCCACACTCTCAGGGTATTCCATTTTTGGGGATCTATCAATTAATCCTTTAGTTAGCATAAGATTTAACGTTTTCCTATGTAATTCTATTTCCTTATGTGCACACTCTGCAAAAAAGTTATAGATATCTAGCCGAAAAACTTTACTAAGAACAGTAGCAAAATAAGGCATTATTAACTGTCCGCTACGATAAACAAAACTCAATGCAAATAAATCGGTAAATAGTGGTGGTGCTGTTAAGTCAACATCAATATCCGAAAATCCTTTTGGTTTAGGGAAATTTTCATCTGAAAAAATCGACTCCATTTTATTTAAATTCCCTTCAACCATCGTTAAACAATCTTCGAGAATGGATTTTATTTCTTCATCTTGAACGTGCTGAAGAAAATGTTTATAAAAACAACGTGTTGCAGTAGATTCTATAAATGTTGACCAAAGTACTGCTATTTCAGAAGTGGTTAGTTTAATATTGCTTTTATCCATAATATAGAATAATCCCACCTTTCATTCACCTTTCATTCTTTTATTTAGAATGTGATTAAATAGTGGTCATTATCCAACAAATATAAAAAGATAACTATGTAAAACCAAAATAAAGTTTGATGTATTGGAATAAAGTCTGCATAAGAAGAATAAAGTTTGCACAAGGTCTCGTGTGTATATCCAAAGTATGGGTATATTCACGGGGCTTTTTATTTTAAACAGTGGTCGAATCGATGTGTTCGTGAGGATCAAGGTTCCCCCTTACGGGTTGGGTAAGTCCTTCATTAACACAGCACAGGGGACGCTCCTGTATGTCTCTGAATGAGGAGCGCTGAAAAAGGGGAAGCACGCCCATTAACGCGTACTAGTCCCAAGCAAAGCCCTATCCCGTAGAAAATATAAATAGGTATAGTAACGTGGTAAGTCAGGGGATGACGGTGGTACAGGGGAAACCGTAAGGTATAGTAGAGTGCTCATCTTTCAATGGAAGCCTACGTCCAGCAACGAATAACACGACCTTAGTAAGTTCCTCGCCCATAAAAAAATAAATAAATAAATAATTAGGTATCGGTCAAGAGGTAAGTATGGGAATGGCGGTGGTACAGGGGAAACCGTAAGGTATAGTAGTGTGCTTCATCTTTCAAGGTAACCCCCCGTCCGGCAACATGTAATAAACCCCAAGCAGTGTTCTCGCCCCCTAAAAATAAATAAATATATATAAATAATTATGTATGGGTAACGTGGTAAGTATGGAATTTACGGTGGTATAGGAGAAACCGTAAGGTACTATATATGAGAGATTAGACTATCGAATTGGAAAGGTATCTTCGATACCCCCTTTATTGGCAAAGTGCGAATATCATTACTGAAATACCTATATTAGCACCTATCCATCGTATAAATCGGTGCACCCCATCCCCACATACAGAAGGACTCCTCCATACGCAGCATATACTCTACCCTAATAAACGGCCTACCTTCTCTTAACCCATAGTCCAATACACTATTCCACTAATATCATCAATTTCAGCAAATATAAACAATACAATTGCATAGATACTCCATCCGAAGGCATGAATCGGATATGGTACAGGAGGCACCGTAAGGTGCCTTTGTTAGTTTTAGGATACTCAATTCATTTGGTGTTCGCCCGGTATCGCTAAGCAAACTTTATTCTCATATTACTAATTTTCTGTGTTCATTTTCGGCTGAAAGTGGGCAAATCTTTGAGCAAACTTTATTCTCAAAGAAAAATTGGGAAAATGCCATTGAGGTCAGATGTATCAAGGGATTTACCCAATAACTTATTTCTGCAAACTTTATTCTCATTTAACAAATTTTTGGTTGAGTCTTTTCTATATGGAATAATTAACTCGCTTTTTCCTCAATCTGTCTAGTTTCTGGCTTTTCTTTTATAAAACTCCCCCAAACATACCCTAACACACCACCTATAATCGCTGGGAAGATCCAGCCTAATCCTACTTCATATAAAGGAAGGATTGCAGTAAAGAGATTTTCAATAGGCATAATGCTCATACCTGCAGCCTTTAATGCATCAGATATTGCAACAATGGAAGTGAAAATCATACTTCCCTGATACACTTCTTTTCTTCCGTTAAAGAATGAATGTAGAAATGTTAAGGCCATTAAACAGACGACAAATGGATAAATAGCGATTAACACCGGTACGGATACTGCTATTAATTGAGTTAAGCCCACGTTTGCAAAAATAGCACTGATAGTGGATAACATGATGACAAAGGTTTTGTAAGAAATGCTTGGCAATAGCTTATTAAAATATGAAGAACAAGAAATGATAAGGCCAATACTTGTGGTTAAACAAGCGCCAATAACGATCAGGCTTAGTAAAAGCCCACCGTAAGCTCCGAAAAAGTGATTGGATGCACCTGATAGCACCGCTCCTCCATTTTCTAATTGCCCAAGTGCTTCTACACTTGAAGCTCCAATATAGGATAGAGAAGTGTAAATGATGGCAAGAAGACCTGCGGCAATACTGCCGGCTTTTGTTACAGCGATCATAATTTCCTTTTTAGTTGTCGCACCTTTCGCTTTAACGGCATTGATGACAACGATCCCGAATACAAATGCAGCAAGGGCATCCATTGTAAGGTAGCCTTCTTGAAATCCTGTGAAAAAGGAGCTATCTACATAACTTTCTGCAGGGGCTTGGAAGCTTCCGATAGGGAAGATAAATGCCGTTGCTATTAAAATACCTAAGAAAATTAATAATAGTGGCGTTAAGACTTTCCCTACAATATCTACTATTTTAGAAGACTTTAAAGAAAAGAATGCAGTTATTCCAAAAAATAGAAGGGTATAGATTATTAAACCGACGCTACTGCTTTCTTCTGATAAAAACGGTCTAATTCCCATTTCAAAGGAAGCCGTTCCCGTTCTCGGGATTGCAAATAGAGGGCCGATTGCTAGATACAGTATAACCGTAAATACAATCCCAAAAATCGGATGCACCCTACTCGCTAATGACTGGAGATCACTTTTCCCGGAATAGCCCAGCGCTAATACTCCAAGTAAAGGTAATCCAACTCCAGTTACGATAAAGCCGGCATTAGCAGACCAAATATTTGTTCCTGCAGATTGACCGAGCATTGCTGGGAAGATTAAATTTCCCGCACCAAAGAATAAAGCAAAAAGCATAAAACCAATAGCTAGTACAAATGAAAATGGCATTCTGTTATTCATTATATGTCCTCCTGGTAGTCTAGTGATCTGGTTGTTCTATAGAAAACTATTTGACAAGGTAATATATTGCATACCACAAGATATCACATGCATAATATTTATGCAATATATTACATAGGTTTAATGCATGCAATATATTGTATTTAAAAGCAGAATACTATACACTTTTAACATATCTAACTTAAATACACTAATTTTTTTTGTGAAATTAATAAAGGTGGTTGTTTATAATGCCCATACCTTCCAATTACTCTTCCCCAACTCGTGTTTCTGCAAAAAAGCGCGCCTTTGCTCAAATTCAAGAGTGGATTATTGATGGAACGCTTAAACCGAAAGAAAAGCTAAATGATGCGGAACTTGCACAAGCTTTAGGTGTAAGCAGAACGCCTATAAGGGAAGCGCTTCAATTACTAAATGTTCAAGGTTTAGTGGAAATGTTTCCAGGGGTAGGCACTCAAGTCACCTCTGTAAATAAAGAAGACATAACCAAAATTCTACCTCCATTAGGGGCTTTACAGGCCTTGTCGGCTGAACTTGCAACACCCATTATTAGTCAACATACCATTGATACATTGCGTGAGATAAATACTAAATTCGCTCATGCTATTAAAAAAGGTGATTTTTACTCCGCTTTAAAGCAGGATGAAAAGTTTCATAATATTATTGTAGAGAATGCACAAAACCCTTATCTCGCGAGCTCAGTGTCAAACCTTCAGGCACATGTTCTGCGTCTCTATTTTTATCAGTCCATCATTCTTACGGATACCTCTATAGAAGAACACGAGTCTATCTTAAAAGCATTTGAGAATCGTGATAAAGAAACCGCTGCTAAAATTGCCCGCACCAACTGGCTGCGTGCGATTGATGAGTATTATGCGGGACAAGAAGATAGTGGGGAATAGTAAAAACGCTTCTACAGTTAGTAGAGGCGTTTTAATTTTGGAAAAGTGAACCCAAATGAGCAGTTGTTTCGTAAGTAATAGACGAATTGTTGCTAGCAGGGGGGAAATCAAATGTATAAAAGTAAGCAGGAATTTGTTCAAGTAAACGGTAGAGAAATATATGTGAATTTGGTGGGGGAAGGAGAGGCTATTATTTTCCTTCATGGTGGTCCAGGAAGCAGTCATGCCTTCTTTTTACCACATGTATTGCCTTTATCGGAGAAGTTCCAACTCGTTTTATATGACCAAAATGGCTGTGGAAAGTCAGGAATATTAGAGAAAAGCGAGTACTCCATGAAAGATGAAGTGAAGACGCTGGATCTGCTAAGGCAGGAACTATCCTTACATAAGTTAAACATCTTCGGTGAATCCTGGGGCTCCATGCTAGCATTACTTTATGCTACTGAATATCCTGAAAATGTGAATAAGCTATTCCTGACAGCAGCCATTGGAGTGGACGCTACTGGCTATCAACAGTTTAAAAAGGAACTTTTAAAAAGATTGTCTTTTCAAGATAAAGTAAAACTCTTCTTAACAGATAGGAAAGTGAAAAAAGGGAAAGCAAGTGTGGAAGAAGTGCTCAAGGTCATTGATCCGTATTATGTATACAAGAAGGACTATGTAAAAAATAAAGACCAAACACCCATCAATAGAGAGGTAAACGATCAAATTGGTACAGACATACACAAACATTACAGTTTAGTCCCTAAGATACATAGATTGAGTAATATTCCTATATTAGTAGCACAAGGAAGCCACGATATATTAAATCCAACGAACATTAAAGCATTGCTTTTAGATTATATACCACATGCACGATTGTTCGAAATTGAAGAATGTGGCCATTGGACAGTGGTAGAAAAGTCAGAAGAGATAAATTCGCTAGTTGTCGATTTTTTCAGTGAGAGATAGTTGGGAAAGGGGGAGGGATATTGGTTGAGAAGACAGAGATGTAACCTCTCTCCCTAACCTCAACCTCCAAACAAGCTAAAACCGTCTAGTAAACACCCGAGGATAATTGACAACCAAGCCACTTGAATCAACAGCGATGGCCGTTTCATAGTCGTAACACCGGTAGAGAAAATACCGTAATCCGTCTTCTTCACGAAGGAATTGATAGGACTGGGGTACCTTTTTGAATTCTAAGGAGGGTACAGCTATGTAAACCATGTGGAAGTTTTCTGTTTGGTTACTAGTCCATTGCAGTCGGTTAATTGGCAAAGAGTTCGAAAAAGGGGTAGCGGAAATATCGATGTCCATACAGCCTTTTAGAGTTACAATTCCTACTCCTTCACTATTGAATCAGTTGCCCTTTCCATCACTATGTAATTCTAAAGCACGCTGATTCACATTTAACTTAACCTTTTTAGTAATCCAATTGCTATCTAAATTTACTTGATAATTAACTAGGTGTGCATCATCCGTCTCTTCAGCTACATAAATGATGGTGCTATGAACCACCAGTTTTTCGTTTGCCTCCAATATACTTAAATATTCGCAACCATACTGTTCCTCGCTATTCCAGACTACTTTAGTAAACATGTACATTTCCCCCAGCTTGTTATTGTATAATAAATTCTATATAGTTCCAATTATAGCAAAATTAATACAAGACAGGATGGGGCATAACAATGGAAATTATCGAACTAAGAGACAAGGGTCAACTATTGGATAAGGCAATCCAAGTATTTTGGCAGCAGTGGGGAAGTGAGGAGAACTTTAAGTTTTATGAAGATGCGATACTCCATTCAGCTACAACCTCATCTGATATACCAAGATTTTATGTGGCAGTTGAAGAGGGAGAGATCATCGGTACGTATGCCATGTTAAGAAATGATTTGAATAGCCGTCAGGATCTGTGTCCATGGTTGGCTTGCCTTTATGTGGCTGAGGAGCATAGGGGGAAGGGGATAGGTGCAAAGCTTTTGGATCACGGATTAAGCGTGGCGGCAGAAAAAGGCTATGAGAATCTATACCTCACAACAGATATAGAAAATTATTATGAGAAGTACGGCTGGAAAAATAGCGGTATTGTATATGGAGCAGGCGGTGGATCGATCAAGCTTTATGAAAAAGGGACCGCCAAATAACAGAAAATCCGGATGAAGGGCCATAACCCCATCCGGATTTTTTTGCATTATTTTTTCACTTTCACATCATAACGATCTGCATCCATCACTTTCACCCATGCAGCCACAAAGTCCTTCACAAACTTCTCCTGGCTATCGTCTTGCGCGTACACTTCGACGAGTGCGCGGAGGACGGAGTGGGAACCGAATACGAGGTCTACTCTTGTACCGGTACGGACGAGTTCGCCTGTACGGCGATCACGTGCTTCGTAGTAGCCTTCACCTTCAACAGGCTTCCATTCCACGCCCATATCAAGTAAGGTCACAAAGAAATCATTTGTGAGCGTACCTACCCGTTCGGTGAAGACGCCGTGCTTGGTGTTGCCGTGGTTGGCACCAAGCACACGCAACCCTCCGATGAGAACAGTCAATTCTTTTGCAGAAAGGTCCATGAGTTGGGCTTTGTCCACCATGAACTCTTCCGGCTTCAAGTAATAGTCTTTCTTATGGTAGTTACGGAATGCGTCCGACACAGGCTCAAGCACTTCAAAGTTTTCTTCGTCCGTTTGATCCTGAGTGGCATCACCGCGACCTGGTGTAAACGGAACTTTAACATCAAAGCCGGCATCCTTTGCAGCTTTCTCAACGGCTGCACTTCCGCCAAGGACGATCAAATCGGCAAGGCTGACGGGCTTGTCGAGGCTTTGTTGCAAATCTTCTAAAACATTAATGGCCTTAGCAAGCTGTTCTGGTTCGTTTGCTTCCCAGTCCTTTTGCGGGGAAAGACGTACACGGGCACCATTTGCGCCGCCGCGCTTGTCTGAATGGCGATAGGTGCTGGCAGAAGCCCAAGCAGTTTTCACAAGCTCGCTGACAGAGAGACCGCAATTCAAAAGTTTCCCTTTGAGATCTTCAATTTCAGCATCGGTCAAAGTGTAGTCAACCTTCGGGACAGGATCCTGCCAAATGAACTCTTCTTCTGGCACTTCCGGACCAAGGTATCTGTCGCGCGGTCCCATATCACGGTGAAGGAGCTTAAACCATGCGCGTGCGAAGGCATCGGCAAACTCGTCCGGATTCTCATAGAAGCGGCGAGAAATTTTTTCATATTCCGGATCCATGCGCATCGCCATGTCCGCTGTCGTCATCATCGTTTTTACTTTCTTGGACGGATCGTGGGCGTCTGGAGCCAGGTGATCTTCATCAGGATCGATCGGAGCCCACTGATAGGCGCCAGCTGGGCTCTTCGTCAGCTCCCATTCATAGCCTAACAGCATATCAAAATAGCTCATATCCCATTGAGTCGGGGTCGGGGTCCATGCACCTTCAATCCCGCTTGTGATGGTGAAAGCCCCATGGCCGGTTTCATGTGTGCTCTTCCAGCCGAAGCCCTGATGTTCAATGCCTGCTCCTTCCGGCTCTTCTGTCACATGAGACGGGTCACCGGCGCCGTGTGCCTTTCCGAAGGTGTGGCCGCCGGCAGTGAGTGCCACGGTTTCCTCATCGTTCATACCCATGCGCTTGAAGGTATCGCGGATATCTCTGGCACTAGCAACTGGATCAGGCTTTCCGTTTGGACCCTCCGGATTTACATAGATCAAGCCCATCTGCACAGCAGCAAGCGGATTCTCGAGGTCACGCTCACCGGAATAGCGGTTATCACCAAGCCATTCCTTCTCCGGACCCCAGTTCACGTCCTCTTCAGGGTGCCAGATATCCTCACGGCCGCCGCCAAATCCGATCGTCTTTCCACCCATGGATTCAATAGCAACATTCCCGGCAAAGACGAGCAGGTCTGCCCAGGACAGCTTGTTGCCATATTTCTTTTTTATCGGCCAAAGAAGACGACGGGCCTTGTCCAGGTTCCCATTGTCCGGCCAGCTGTTAAGAGGAGCAAAACGCTGGGAGCCGCTTCCGCCGCCTCCGCGGCCATCCGCCTGACGGTATGTACCAGCAGCGTGCCATGACATCCGGATGAAGAACGGCCCGTAATGACCGTAGTCCGCTGGCCACCAATCCTGACTGTCTGTCATCAGATTGTGCAGGTCCTGCTTCAGGCCGGCATAATCCAGCTTTTGAAATTCCTCTGCATAATTAAAATCTTCCCCGAGCGGGTTTGTCTTCGTGTCATGCTGGTGAAGCACATTCAGATCAAGCTGATTCGGCCACCAGTCCTTGTTTTTCGTCCCTCTAATCGGTTTTTCAGAACCACTTTCACCCGTAAATGGGCACTTTCCAACGTTCTCATTGCTCATACATTTTTTCCCCTTTCTGTTTTGAGAAGAGTAAACAGCAAACATTCATGCCTTTCAACGTACGAAATTGCAAATAGAGACAACACCAATTCTTACATTGTAATTATATTAAATAATCGTCAAAATAAAAAGGAATATACAGAATATTTTTAATGATCATTGTAAATTACAAAAAAGTGGCTGTGCTACTACTAATAATAAGATAACTTTAAAATAGGTTTTTATACCATAATAGTTAAAAGTATAGAAGAAACTACTCCTGATGGGAAAGTAGAGAACAAGGAAAAGGCCCGCTGAATAAACGAAATAAATGTATGCTCATCTAACTTTTGATAGAATCCAAGCTAATTTTATTGAAAAACCACCACAAATAAGCTAACGTTCAAGATAGAAACAATATCCGATTGGAGAGAGAGAAAATGATGTTAGCTTTAGGTATTCTAGGTGTACTAGTTTTATTAGGGGGGCTTTTTGCCACCATCCAGATAGCGGGAAGCGGGGACAAAGAATATCAAAATGAAACAAAGGGAAATGTTACCCGGCTCACCCTCATTTATATGGTGTTATTTATCATCATCATCGTCGGCTTTTTCATTTATTTAAAATGGATTGTGTGACAAGTATATAAGCGCAGCATAAAAAGGCCCCTGTCTTTGAACAGGGGCCTTTCATTCTATAATTTAAACGAACTCTTCAATGAAACAATCTCATTAAACACGATTTGGTCCTTGGTTGTAAGCTTAGGATCCACATTAAAGTAGCCGTGTCTGAAGAATTGGAACTTGTCTTGAGGCTCGACACCTTTCATATTAGGCTCCACAAAGCCGTTCATCACTTGAAGGGAGTTCGGATTGACATGGTCAAGGAAGGTTTTTTCCGATTCCACAGCTGCATCATCATTTGCTTCTACATCTGCTACATCCTTCACTTCCGCTTCTTCTGGCTCTTCATCCAGAAGCAATGGCTCAAACAGGCGGAATTCTGCCGGTACGGCCTGTGTTGCTTCCACCCAGTGGAGGGTGCCTTTTACTTTACGCCCGGTAAAGCCTGTACCGCTCTTTGTTTCCGGGTCGTACGTACAGTGGATCTCCACGACATTGCCGTCTTCGTCTTTGATGAAATCCTCGCACTTGATGAAATATGCATGCTTCAGGCGGACCTCATTGCCAGGGAAGAGGCGGAAATATTTCTTTGGTGGGTCTTCCATGAAATCATCCTGCTCAATGTAGATTTCTCTCCCGAATGGAATCTGTCTTGTGCCCATTTCCGGATTTTCCGGGTTGATTTCCGCATCCAGCATTTCCACTTGGCCTTCCGGATAGTTGGTGATCACCACTTTTAAAGGACGAAGGATTCCCATGGTACGCGGGGCCTTCAGCTTCAAGTCCTCGCGAATGAAGAAATCGAGCATCTGGGAATCAACAAAGCCGGATCCTTTTGAAACACCTGTTTCACGGACGAATGCACGGATTGCTTCCGGTGTGTAGCCTTTTCGGCGCAGGCCGGAGATCGTTGGCATACGAGGGTCATCCCAGCCATCGACAAAGCCTTCATCGACCAGCTTCTTCAGTTTACGTTTACTCATTACCGCATTGGTAACGTTCAAACGGCCGAATTCGATCTGTTGTGGCGTGGCTGCCATTTCCGTCTCTTCCACCACCCAGTTGTAAAGGGGACGCTGGTCTTCAAACTCAATCGTACAGATGGAGTGCGTCACGTCCTCGATTGCATCCTCGATCGGGTGGGCGAATGCATACATCGGATAGATGCACCATTTATCTCCCGTATTATGGTGTGTGGCGTGAGAAATGCGGTAGATGACCGGGTCGCGCAAATTGATGTTAGGGGATTTCATATCAATTTTTGCACGCAGTACCTTTTCGCCGTTTCCGAATTCACCGTTGCGCATGCGCTCGAAAAGATCCAGATTCTCCTCGATTGAACGTGTGCGGTACGGGCTGTCTTTTCCAGGCTCTTTCAAGGTTCCGCGGTATGCACGGATGTCGTCCGGAGAAAGGTCATCGACATATGCCTTTCCTTTATTGATAAGAAGAACTGCTCTGTTGTACATTTCTTCAAAGTAATCCGAAGCGAAGAATAGTCCGTCCCAATCATATCCGAGCCATTTAACGTCTTCTTTTATTGCTTCAACGTATTCCGTATCTTCCTTTAAAGGGTTGGTGTCATCAAAGCGCAGATTCGTTTTTCCGTTGAATTCATCTGCAAGATCGAAGTTGATGACGATGCTCTTGGCATGTCCGATATGTAAGTAACCGTTCGGCTCCGGAGGGAAACGGGTGATCACATGGTTCCGTTTACCTGATTCCAGATCCTCTTTTATGATATTTTTAATGAAGTTAGAATGTTCCAAGTTTTTCAACCTTCCTTATTTGGATGTTGAGGAAGCTTTCACGATTTCCCCCACACTTATGATAGTCAATATTGTATCACAAGATATGGGAGGCGCAAAAGCTTATAAGGAGGCATTCTGTCAACTTCTATCCGCGTTTACCGGCTCTTTCTTCGGGAAAAGGGTAAAGCTGAAGCTGTAAAGGAAATCTGCCCCGAGAATCAAAGCCCACATTCTCATTACATTGACTAATTCCTCTGTACGCTCTGCATCTCCTACAAACAGGATCATCCCCAATAAAAAGGCATTTCCGACTACCCAGCCGAGAAGGTGGCGAAACCAGCCATTGCGTTCCTTTTTAGCATGTATAGGTCCGTGGTTGATTTTCTTTTGCGGTTTTGGACCATTTGAAAAACGGTATGCAAAGCGTTCATCCGCCCAGCGAATCATACTTTTTCCAAAGGCAACGGTTATCCCGATGTAAATAGCCGCTAACCCGTGGATGGAAGAGGCTTGCTGGCCGTTTTTCAGATCGATGATGGTTGCCACAATCAGGACAAGGTCTATGACTGGGGTACCTGCCAACAGCACGATACCTGTTTTTCTCCATTTTAAAATGTATCTCGACACTAAACCAAGAAGAATAAAAATCCAAAAACCAATTTCACATGCAATGATAAGCCAACCAATCATTTCTAACCGCTCCTTTTTAATACAAGTGTGTTAAAAAGATAATAACACAACTGTATTAAAAAAGGCAATATGTGATACAATATATACATGCCAAAAATAGTAGATCATGAAAAACAAAAACAATTAGTTGCAGAAGCTGTATGGAGAATCATTAGAAAGGAAGGGATGGAGGGAGCCACTGTACGAAAGATTGCCGAGGAAGCGGGTGTATCTGCCGGCTCGCTCCGGCATTACTTCGGGACTCAGTCGGAGCTGCTTGCATTTTCGATGAGCCTTGTATCGGAGCGGGTGAAAGAACGAATCGCCCGTTTGAGATTTACTGGAGAGCCTCTCGATGATGCAGAGAAGCTGCTCTATGAATTTTTACCGCTGGACGAAGAAAAAAGTGCGGAAATGGAGGTATGGATGGCGTTCACGATCAAAGCACTTTCGGATACCACCCTATATGAATTAAGCTCCCGGGTCTATGCGGAAATGAAAATGGCCGTAAGCCTTATCATTGATACGCTGATAGAAAAAGGTCTTGCACAAGAAAAAATGGACCGGGACGCACAAATCGAAATATTGTACTCGCTTCTCGACGGCCTTGCCCTCCACGGTATCATGCAGCCGGATGAGGTGAATGCAGAGGTCATGAGAAACAGCATCAGGCACTACATGAAATCGATTTGCCGATGAATTGTTTTAGAACAAAAAAACCAGCTTGCTTGTAAACCGTTCCGTTTTGAGGTGCTTGACAGTTTCGAAGGAACAGCAAAAGTAAAATAAGCGGAGAATTTCCGGTTAAATGCAGAATATAGCTTGTTTCAGGGATAATAAGGGAAGTTTTTCCGCTTATGCACACCAAAAACCCTCATTTTCTAATTTTTCGAGTCAATAGGCGGAATTTCTCCGCCTATTTCAGCCTTTTTTAATGGTAATTACTAATTAAGCGGAATTTCTCCGTCAATTTATCAGCTCTAATACTTAGCCTGATCTCCCAACCGATAAGTGCGAACCTTCTTGAACTCGAAAATGGAACCCTTTAGTTTGTTTTCCGCTGGGGGTGTTTTCTTGTTTTCTATTCTTCCTTAGGATGCCTGAATGAAAAATAGCTGACAGCCCAAGACACTACTGTTGAGAAAAGAAAGAATAAGGCGTAGAGAAGATTAAACTCGATTAAGAAATAGTGATATGTAGTGATTGCAGTAATCAAACCTATCACGGCAAAAATAATTCCGCTAAAAAAATTGCCCACCACGACTAGACAACCCGATGCTCGATACAATGCTTTCATAGTATCCTTCCCCCCTTATGGTTATTCAGGATCGCGAAACCGGAACATCGAGTCATAATAGACTGTCCGCTCGTCGGTCTTGAAGGAATACTTGCTCCAGACGCTCGTCTTATCGATGGTTTCCTCTGTTTCCACCACTTTGAGCTCATTCGGGCCGATTTTCATCACAAGCGAATCGATTACTTTCATTTCTTCGCTATCCTTATTCAAGGCCCGGATCTTCACCTGAACTTCCTTTTCTTCGTCCAGGTTGTTTTTTACAAAAAAGATATTGTCATATTCATAGTCTGTGCAATCGCTCATGCAATCCTTCGTCGACTCGAGGAGTAGGACTGTCATTTCCTCTTCCTGCTCGGATGCTTCTATTTCATTCATGGCGGCCTCGATATTCAGGACATAGTTCGCCTTCTCACTAAAAGGCAGGATCCATGCGAACAATAGAAGAAATACGAGCCCTAAAGAACCGGTAAACGCCCAAACCGCATTGGGATTATGTACTTCCTTTGGCATGCCGCGATGCAAAAATGAAACAAATAAATTGATCAGGGTCAGAATCAGTACGATGCTCCCTGTAACAATTAGCCCGATCGTCAAATCGTGTATGTTGGGAAAGATGGAAAGATTGTATGTTTGATAGAAGTAGAAATTGGCGATTCCGGATAACAGGATTAAAACAAGCAGAAGCAGCATCGGCTTTTTCCACTCCGCTTTTTCCCTTTTCCCGTTTTTCACATCCATAAGCGACCATACGATCCAGATGAATGGGAGGGTAAAGATAATAATCATGATAGCGACCATAGGCAGTATCTCTTCCTTTCAAAATGTATTGAACACTTTTGTTCTTTACCCGTTATGATGTAAAAAAATCCCACGTGTAGATAAATTTCTGCCCATTTTATAATAGAAGACCCATCCCGATTTGTAATCTGCAGAAATACCCAATTTGATTGTTTAACAGATTGGCTGTTGTCCAAAAGGGAACATAAGAATGATGAGGTATTTACGGTAGTGGGTCTGAAGGCGGCTCCCAAGAAAACGAAAAAGGCGGAGAGCACGAAGAAGAGCCAGTGTGTGGACGACTATATTGTACATATTGATGATATCCGGGCACATCTGAATAACAATGAGGCTATATTAAGGGCATACAACGAACTCACCTATGGCTACCAGAAGGACTGGGCACGCTATGTGTACAGTGCCAAACGAAAAGAGACGCAGGAGAAGCGGCTGCTTGAAATGGAAACAATCATTGGGGAAGGTTACAAGTCGATCGATTTGTACCGGAGACAGAGTAAATAATTTTGTTCAGCAAAAAGGAGGTATCCGGAATGTATGATTTCCAGATACCTCTTTTTTTAATGCGGCAGATTTCCTTGATTCGGCACCGTCGTATAGCTCTGCAGCATTACATTCATATCCTGCATATTCAGTTGCGGGACCTGATAGTACTCGTGCTTGTTCTGATAGAGGAATATCTCATAGCTCATTTCAATAAAGTTCGGCACGCTGTCGGCAATGACGCGACGCAATACGGGATTGGTCATTTCAAGTGCAGTCATGGCAAGCAGGGTGGCCAAGCCTTTTGTATGGCCGAGCATATAGGCGGATAGGCCATTGTCTGAGAGATCCTGTACAGACGTGTTTGGCTTTTTCGGCTGTGAGGGCTTGATACCGTATACCACCTGATCATGGTTTTGTGTCATGTTATAAACCTGTGTGGAAACAGATGGCTTCTGGCCGGTGTTAAAGCTTTCAACAATTGTATTGTACATCTGCGTCACGAATGCAGATTGGCGGTGCAGAATATCCTTCAGTTCAGGGTCCTTTGTATGCTGGTCGTACATCTGGTACTGATCGAGCATACTGATGATGCCGGCAATAACCTCATGGGCATCATACAATTCATGGCCACCATGATTGGTGCTGACGCCCGTTTGGTTTACCGGCTGGGCAGGGGGCATCTGGTTCTGAGGTTGGCCTTGCTGATTCATTTGATTTTGCATCGTTATTCCCTCCAATAGAAGTTTCATACCAGCTTATCTTGAACCGGCAAAGCATTTTTCATGTAAGTGAACCTAAAATTAGCCTGTTCTGCCCCTCCGAATGAAGATAAGGTTTGCGAGGACGAAGGAAACAGTAAGAAGTGCGCAAAACCATAGGACGGATAACCAGGCGCTTTCCCCGATGTATGTGCCAATAAGCAGGCCTCTCAGTGTATCGATCAGGGGAGTCATCGGCTGATATTCCGCAAAGGGATGTAGCCACGAAGGCATCGTTTCTGTCGGTACAAATGCACTGCTGATGTAAGGCAGGAACATGATGCCAAATGAAAAGGCACTGGCTGTTTCTATATTCTTGGCCAACAGTCCAAAAACGACAGACAACCAGGAGATCGAAAACAGAAACAGACAAAGCAATAATATGACCCAAATCCATTCCACGAAAGTAGCGTCCGGACGGAATCCGGTCAATATGGCCACGCAGATCACGAGCGTAGAGCTGATGGCATTACGTACAAAGCTACCTGCTACATGGCCAAATAGTAGAGAAGAGGGACGGATTGGCATACTGCGGAAACGGTCAAAGAGCCCACCGACCATATCCTGGCAGACACTTGTTGCTGTCATGGAGCTGCCATATCCGACACAGGTAACGATAATGCCTGGAACAATGTAATTGACATACTCAGTACCGGTTTGAATGGCCCCTCCAAACACAAATACAAAAAGCAGCATCAGCATGACCGGCAAAAACATGCTTATCATGAGGGATTCGGGGTTACGGAAGATATGCTTCAAATTCCGTTGGAACAGGATCAGGCTCTCCCTGAATGAAAAAGTAATGATAGTTCGGGTCATTGGCAGACAACCTCCTTATTGGGTTTTCCGGTGAACTCCAGGAATACATCGTCCAGAGTCGGTTTTCGGATACGAATGGAAGTAGGTTCTATCCCTTGTGCATGTAAGGTATTCAAGATGGGACGAAGGAAGGTGGAACAATCATCGGACGCAATGGAGAGGGTGCAGTTCGATTCATCCAGATGCCCTTGAAGAAGCTCCTGTGCTTTTCGTGAAACCTCTAGTTCAAAAAAGCCCAATTCTATTTTCTCCTGACCGACCGAACGCTTCAGCTCTTCGGCTGTACCTTCCACAATGATTTTCCCACCATCAAGAACAGCGATTTTGTCTGCAAGCATGTCGGCCTCATCCAAATACTGTGTCGTGAGAAATATGGTAACACCAGATTTGGCAAGAGCTTTGATATGATGCCACATATTCAATCTGCTTCGTGGATCAAGGCCTGTAGTGGGTTCATCCAGGAATATGATGGATGGGGACGCAATCAGGCTGATGGCGATGTCCAATTTTCGGCGCATGCCTCCTGAATAGGATTTGGCAGGCTTTTTCGCAGCATCGGTCAAATCAAACTCATCAAGCAACTCTGCTGTTCTCTTTTTCGCCATCTTGGAATCCAGACGATACAGTCGGCCCATCATATAAAGATTCTCTTCCCCAGTAAGGAGTTCATCTACCGCTGCATACTGCCCAGTCATACTTATTCGTTTTCTAATCAAGTCGGCATCCCGTCTGCAATCGTTACCGGCAATGGTGGCGGCTCCTTCATCAGCGGTGATTAAAGTAGATAAAATCCGAACAGTGGTTGTCTTCCCTGCCCCATTTTCCCCAAGCAATGCAAAAATGGTTCCCGGCTCTACCTGAAATGAAAGACCATTTAAAACGTTAGTTTTTCCATAGGACTTTCTAAGCCCCTTTACTTGGATAATCGGTCCTTGCATGAATATTCCCTCCTTTATTTTTGATTGAACGGTTCAGTCAATCTTAGAATAAAGCGGCACCCACCAATTGTCAATACAAAATTTAGGGGACAAGAAGTGGGTGTATCCGTTCATGCTATTCTTTTGTAGTGAACATTCTGAGGAGCAGGTCAATTTTTCGGTCCATATTATTCTTCCACCATTCCAGGTCGCCTTCCATCATGATGCCTGAAACGATAGTAAGGAATAGCTCCAGCAGCTCCTGAGTATCTCCTAGGATGAATTCCCCGTGTTCCTGAGCTTGGGCAAATAGAGGGAACAGCTGCTTGATATACTCGGCGGATGATGTATCAATAAGTATCTTAACAGGTTCCGGAATCGGGCTGTTAGCTCTTATCGTATGCTGAATGACTCGAAACACGTCACTGTTCCCCTCTGTAAAGGCAATCTTGAGGAAATGCTTTATTCTTTCCTTGGGGGAGGCATTCAGATTATTCACCTGGTCAAATAATTCTTCTGTTCCGGTCATGGCCCATTCGAGGCTATTGTAGAGAACCTCCTCTTTGGATTGGAAATAATGATAGAGCAGACCGTGGCTGATACCGGCTTCCTTGGCAATCATACTGATCTTTGTAAGCTTCAGGCCATTTTCAGCAAAAACCTTCAGAGCTGCAGCCATAATCTGGTTTTTGCGTTCTATGCGAATCTGCTCTAACTGATCTTCATTTAATGGGGCCATTTCATTCAATCTCCTAAATTGTCGTTATATTTATCATATCGTACGCTTGGACAATTGGAAAGGCAAGAGGCATAACCGATATATCATGGTTGATTAAGTCAACTAATTTTCGTATACTGAAAAGAGAGAATATTCATAATAAATGGAGGGCGAGAGTGTGAAAAAGCAATATGTGGAGCAGGTAAGAAAATTCAACAGGGAGTATGCGAAAGTGCTGGGGAGGATCGATCAGGAAATATACAATCAGCCTTTCTCTCTCACCGAGGCACGTGTGATTACTGAAATCCGCACCATGGGTGAATGTACAGCTACGGAGATAAGAGATGATCTGGGGATTGACCGTGGTTATATGAGCAGAATGATTCAGCGTTTGGAAGAAGAGAATATCATTTTGAAAAAACAGGCCACAGAGGATAAACGCCAATTTCTTCTTTACTTGACCGAATACGGGAAGAAAGTATACTCCGAGCTGGTGGAACAAGCAAATCAGGGAGTAGAGAGCATGCTTCATACGATTCCAGACAGAAATCTTTCAAGGCTTACAGAATCCATGAAAACGATAGAATCCATTTTGTTGAAAAGAGAAACTCTACAGCCTGAAGTGATCATTCGTCCCTATCAAGCTGGTGATATAGGATATATCGCACATCTGCATGGAAAACTCTATAAAAATACTTATAATTTTGGACCGCTCTTTGAATATTATGTGATGAAGGGACTTTCCGAATTTATGATGGACCATGAGGGCGGTGAGCTTTGGGTTGCAGAGGTTGATGGAGAGGTGGCAGGCTCTATTGCCATCACAAGGTTCGATGAAAAAACAGCACAGCTCAGATGGTTTGTCCTTGATGAAAGCTATCACGGATTGGGTATTGGCAAAAAATTGATGGAGACAGCGATACAGTTCAGCAAAGATCAAGAGTATCAAAGTATATTCCTGTGGACGGTAAATATTTTGAATGCAGCACGCCATCTATACGGAAAATATGGATTTGTCCTGACAGAGGAAAAGGAGAATGATCAGTGGACCGGCTCACGATTGAAGGAGGAGCGCTGGGATGTGGAGCTTTCATAGGTCAGAAGAGTGATTTTGTCGAAAAATGAAGGAAGAGCACATTTCCGTTTTATGGTACATTAGTGGTGGTGGGAGGAAATGGCAGACATGGAGAAACTCAAAAAGCTATTTTTGGCGGTCGCGTTAATTGGGCAGGTTGTCGGGATCGTACTTCTGTTTTTTAACGTAATGCTTGCAGTGATCTTTTACATATTATACGGAATGGCCATAGTTGCGCTATTTATTGTGTTGATCGTGGAACGCGACAAGGAAAAAGAGGAGGATGACAAGAATGATTATAGTGACTACTGAAACGGTACCTGGCAAGGCAATCAAAGAATTGAAGGGCTTTGTACGAGGTAATACCGTCCAGTCCAAGCATATCGGCAAGGACTTGCTCGCAGGCTTGAAAACCATCGTTGGCGGCGAAATCAAGGAATATACGGAAATGATGACAGAGGCACGCCAGAAGGCAATTGCCAGAATGGTAGAGGACGCAAAGGGAAAAGATGCAAACGCCATTATCTGCGTACGTCTTGAGACTTCAAGCATTATGGCGAATGCGTCGGAGATCATTGCCTATGGAACTGCGGTTGTGGTGGAGTAGGATAATATGTTGAATAGTATTAACGTGGTGTTTCCTGATTTGGAAACGGAAAGAATGAATCTGCGTATTCTAACCTTGGAACATTCCAAAGAAGTGCATCAACATTTTGCAGATTGCCATGTCACGGAATTCATGGATATTGAACCATGTAAAGATATAAACGAAGCGGAGGAAATAATTCGCTATCATCAGGAGGACTCAGGTTGCAGATGGGGACTGATTGATAAAGGTGACGGGAATTTCTTGGGGACAATCGGCTTTCATTATATTAGATGGAATCAGGTTGTTACAGCAGAAATAGGCTTCGATTTGTCAAAGGCGCATTGGGGTAAAGGCTTCATGACTGAAGCGATGATAGAAGTAATGGCATTCGGCTTCCTTGAAGCAGGATTCGATGCTATCGATGCCACGGTGGAACCTGAGAATGGGAAGTCGCTTCAACTACTAAGAAAGTTAGGCTTTCATGAGGAAAAAGAACCGAAGGATGGTTTAATCTATTTTTATATTGAAAAAGAGAAGATGGCTTCATAGTCAGCAAGGGAGCGTCCAGCGAAAGTGGACGCTCCCTTGCTTTTACTTATTGCTCCTTTTTCTTTTTAGCAGGATCATCCATCTCGATCATGTCCTTCATCTCGCGTTTGAACTCAAACAGCGCCTGTCCTGCCGCTTTTCCGAGCTTAGGGAGCTTGTTGGGGCCAAAGATGAGGAGGGCGACAATCAGGATGACTGCAATTTCACCTACACCTAGGTTCATATGTGTACACTTCCTTTTCCTTTTTGATTATCAGGTTAAAAAGGATGTGTGGAAAGATAAATAGTTGGATTGATGGAAATGAGGGGATAAGAAATACCTGGCATGCGGAAATACACCCGGCGAAAAAGAAGGAAGTACTTGCATCGAAAGGATAGGGGAGACCTGCCATTTTGGTTTTACCGCTGCAGTTTCATTTTTGCCTGAAGAACCATTCGTATCATTGCCATTGGAAGGCTGAACAAGTGCCAGCTCGTTTTCCATGTAGACTTTGGATAGAATGTGTCCCGTCTGATTGATCGCAGTTTCATGCTTGAAACCCCAGAAAAATGCCATGGCAACAATCAGTGGCAGCAATAACCCTTTCTTCATCGTATTTCCTCCTTTCGTATGGATTCCACTAAATTATACTTGATAATCCGATAACCGCAATAAATATAGGGGCCAGGCACCCTGTTAAGGCACCCTGGTAATTATTGCGGCTCGACATGTACATGGACACTGAAGACGCCGTGCTCTTTCATCAGTATCGATTCGACGTAGGTGGCGATGTCATGGGCTTCTTTGATATCGAGGTGAGGTTTCACGAGGATGACTACGTCCAGCACTTCATTATTGCCGTAGTTCCGCCCTTTGAGTTCCTTGATCTCTTCCACGCCGTCCGCTTTCTGGATGACACTTTCGTAAAAAGCCAGCTTCTTCTCATCAAATCCATCCGATAGTTCATGGGACGATTGCCGGAAGATGCCCCATGCTGTCGTACAAATGATCCCGCCGACAATGATGGCGGTGAATGTATCGAGCCAAGGCATGTTGAACTGTGAACCGATAATTCCGATGCTTGCCCCGATACTGACCCATGCATCGGAAATGTTATCCTTGGCCGCAGCCATGACTGCTTTGCTGTCGATCTTTTGAGCCAACCGTTTGTTATAGCGGTATACCCCATACATGACAACCGCAGAGACAAGGCCGACATATCCGGCCAACATATCCGGAGACTCATTCCTGCCCTGGAATATCGTACTGATTCCGTCCACCAATACTTGAATACCTACGGCAAACATAATGAAGGAAGCAATCATGGAAGCGATCGTTTCACTTTTCCAATGGCCATACGCATGATCATCATCAGGTGGCCTTTGTGCAAGCTTCAGGCCGATCAGTACGGCGACAGAGGCTATTATATCCGTTGCATTATTCAATCCATCCGCTCGGAGTGCAGAGGAGTCGCTTATGTATCCGATAAACAATTTTATGGCAGACAGAACAAGATAGGCGATGATACTGATGATCGCCCCGCGTTCGCCAAGCTTCAGATTCTGATATTTTTCCTGTTCCATTTCATATAATGCCTCCCTTAAAGGTCTTTGACTATCATACCAATAGGAAATCGGGTGGGTCTAGAGCAACCTTTTTGCCCATTTTTATATATGTAGGAGGACAGAAATATTGTTGGAAAAGGGAAAAAGAGGCACCCTAGGAAGACTTTTGCCTCCATACGAATGCCTCTTATTTCTATGAATCTACTATTTTACTACTTTTACAGTCTTCGCATCTTTGCTTTCCACACCAGTATTGGAAACCGAGGTCACGCCATACGTGTATCGCTTGCCTTCTTCAACTGTGCTGTCCACAAAAGTGGTAACACCTTCTGCTGAATAAACGACATCCACGATATTCGCTGGATTGCTGTAGTCCCCTTCTTGAAGTCCGTCGAAGCGGTAGATGACATATTTTCTTGCGTCGGAGTGCTTTTTTTCATCGATGGTCAGGGTGATGCCTTCATCTGTCTTGTTCGCTTTTACCTTGTTAGGTTTCTTCGGAAGTTTTCCGCCGTTCCATGCTGTAGCAGGAACAAGAGCAGGCTCCGTATAGATTTCATTCGTTAGGATATCTGCATACCCCAGATTGTTTTTGATGATTTGTCTTAAGGAGAAATGCATCTGTCCTTGTGTGTTCTCGTCCTGGCGGTTGTCAAGGATCTGGCCAGGAAGTTCGTTTGGATTATGCCAATTCTGATCGAAGTTATCTCCAACTTTGTAATCCGCTGTTCCGATATACAGATTCACAGGATGGTTATAGGCATATTCCTCGACTTCGTTGCTCCACCAGTCAAGCAGGATGGAGTAGTCGGCTGCTGCAAATCCGCGGGACCAATAGATTTGCGGTGTAATATAGTCGATGCTTCCGTCCTTGATCCATTGTCTTGTATCGGCATACAGATCATCATAGTTTGTTTGGCCGGCCGTTGTCTGGCTTCCAGTCGGGTCCATTGCGATATTTCTCCAAACACCGAATGGGGAGATACCGAACTGTACCCAGCTCTTTGTTTCCTTGATGGTGGAGTTTATGGCAGACACCAGATTGTTCACGTTGTCGCGTCTCCAGTCATCAATATTATCAAATCCGCGCGGGTCCGCTTCATATTGTGCTCTGTCCGGAAACTCTTCACCGGCTCTGCGATAAGGATAGAAGTAATCATCCATATGAACAGCTTCAATATCGTAATTGCTTACAAGCTCTTCGACAGTAGAAAGCAGATAGTCCTGTACTCCTTTGATACCAGGATTCAAGTAGTATTGAGGGCCGTATTTGACAATCCACTCCGGATGCTCCTTTGCAACACTGTCGGCTGACAGGCTGTCCAATGATTCGAACGGCATCGTCACACGATATGGATTCACCCACGCATGCACCTCGATACCGCGCGCATGGGATTCATCAATCATAATCTGAAGTGGGTCATAGCCAGGATCAGTCCCTTGTGCTTTTCCAGTCACATACTTGGACCAAGGATCAATGTCAGATGGATAAAATGCATCAGCGGTAGGTTTTACTTGATAGATGATGGTATTGAAATTCTTACCTTTAAGAAAATCAAGTGTCTGTTCAACCCAAGCTGTATAATCGGCTTCATTCATGCCAGCTTTAACGTCGATGTTCTGCACAGTGGCAATCCATGCTGCCCTCATTTCATGCTTAGGTTGGTAAGCCATTTCAGCACTCCCTTTCGCGGTAAAAAGAGGGAGAGTGAAGGAAAACAATAATGCCGTAATCATTATGTACTTACATGCTTGTCCAAATTTCATTTGTAGCCCCTCGCTTTCATTTTTTGTTTGTTAACGCTTACAAAATCGGTGAAATAATATTTCAGTAAATGACAGAAAAGTTGAAATATTATTTCTGTTTTCATTATAAAAGTAATGACAAAAATGGTATATAGATCCAAAGGAGCAAAATACTGAATATTCTAACTTATAATTTTAGTAGTTTTGATTTAGCTGACATAGTCATTTGGAACTATTTTGGAAATTGAAATAATTTATTGTAAATAGCTATTTACCTTTACGCTACGTCAAGGTGTATAGTGAAGTTGTCAGGAGGTGAGCACATGGAATATACCGTGCAGAAGCTAGCGAAAATGGCAGGGATCACAGGTCGAACCCTGCGCTATTATGATGAAATTGGAATTCTTAAGCCGGCAAGAATCAATTCATCCGGATACCGCATTTACGGGCAGAAGGAAGTGGACCGCCTGCAGCAAATCCTTTTTTATAGGGAGCTGGGGGTGGATCTGGAGAGCATCAGGAAAATCATGACCTCCCCAACCTTTGACCCAGCGCATGCATTGAAAGAACACCGTGAAAAACTTCTGACAAAACGTGAACAATTGAATCTACTAATCGCTAATGTCGATCAAACATTGGCGGCACAAGAAGGGAGAATCACAATGAGCGACAAAGAAAAATTCGAAGCATTCAAGCAGAAGCAGATAGATGATAACGAAAAGAAATATGGAAAAGAGGTTCGGGACAAATATGGAGAGGAAGCTGTCAACAAATCCAATGCCAAATTCAAAGGCATGTCCAAGAAGCAGCATGCAGAAGGGGAAAGACTCGGGCAGGAGATCCTGGATGTCTTGGAGCAGGCGATGTTAGAGGGGAATCCTTCCGGGGAGCTGGCCCAAAAAGCGGCCGATCTGCACCATCAATGGCTGGGCCTCTACTGGGACAGCTACTCCAAGGAAGCACACGCCGGATTGGCGCAGATGTATGTGGATGATGAGCGGTTCACCGCTTACTATGACAAAAAGAATCCCGGTACAGCAGCGTTTTTACGCGATGCAGTGTTTGTTTATACGGGGACGGAGAAAGACTGAGGGAAGAGTGTGGCAGGCTGCGCGGGATGTGCTGCCTGTTTTTTTATGAGGGAAAAGGGATGCGTGAAGATTCATGTCGGTTGCGTGAGGAAAAGTCGGGGAAACGTGAGAATCCGGGACAGTTACGTGAGGATAGAACGGAGTTCCGTGAGAATAGGTGGGAATTGCGTGAGAATAAACAGGAATCCCCATCTCGAATAATCATGAAATTTAAGGTTTCCCTCCCCAAAATAAAGAAATAATAAAATAATAGTTGACCCTGTGGTGTACCCCACGGTTTATGATAGGAGGGGGAGGGAAGGAATGTATAAGGTCAGTGAGTTTTCAGAGATGACGGGGCTGAGCAAGGAGACGCTCCGGTATTATGCAGAGGTGAAATTGATCGAGCCGGCTTACATTGATCCGAAGAATAATTATCGGTATTACGATGATGGCAGCTTTTTTCTGGCGATACTTTTGGGAAAGCTGAGGCGGTTCGGTTTTACGATACAGGAAATGATTTCGGTGATGGAGGACGAGTCCTTCGCACATTTGGAAGAGTTGATACAACAAAAGAAGAAGAACATTCAGATGCAGATGGAGGACCTTCAATTGAAAATGGAGGAAATCGATGAGTTTCTGGCATCTGGGAAGGAGGAAGAACAATGATTCAGTGGAAAGAGGAGCGGGTGATCCCGGTCCATATCGAAAAGCTATGGGAGCTGTTTTTGGATAAAAATATCACGAAAACGATGCCGAAAGTGGAGGAGCATATCCTGATCGAGAAGACGGAGGGTGAAGTCGGAGCGAAGCATCAGCAGAAATATCGAGAGGGAAAAAGGGTGGAAACGTATATTGTAGAGACCCTGGCCTATGAGGATCGAGAAGATAAAAAGCTCAAACAGATCAGCTTTGTTCTCGGAAAAGCCTTTGAAATCAACCTTACATTCGAGCTTCATAAAATAGACGAAACTCACACAAAGTTCATTTACTCCGGCTACAATAAAGGGGCTAATTTTGTCGGACGTGCCATGCTGAAGCTTGGAAGTGAGAAGGCTAACCAGAAGGTTGTGCAGGAATACATGGATAGGGTGGAAACCGAAGCAATGAAACTGTAATCCGAAAGAGAGCTACTGGCCTGCGCGGCTAGTAGCTCTTGAAGTTTAATGTACACTAGGATCCTTTTTCATGTTCTTGGAAGAGACCAATAAATACAGTCCGATTCCGCCAAACATCAACAGGCTACTGGTTGTGATTTTTGTTGCCTCTGACAACGAAGTCAGACCAACCAAGTATTCCGGCAGAATGTAGAAGACAGGGAGGACTATCGATATCAATGTTTTACTCCAGATGGAGATTCCCACCAGAAAGGCAATTGCCAAAGCGGCAACCATCATATTTCCTGTCGATCCAAGTGTAAAAATAGGAGTTTTCACATAGTTGTCTGCAAATAGCAAGCCAGCGAACAAGGCAATCGATAGGAAACTTACCAAATAAAGCAGGGAGAATTCCTTTGTTTTGGATAACTTCCGGCTTGCGATGGACTTGAAGCTGAACATATAGGCCAGAAGCAAAAGGATACAGACCAACGGGTAGCCGACCAGCTGCAACATGGAATATTCGAAGGAATCAAAGAAAATGTCCTTTAGTACAATTCCGGCAAATGCTCCTAAAATAATGATTGGAACGTATTTGGACCAGCCTTTCACATCAAAGGACATTTCATTTGAGAGCTGCTCCATGTACTCTTTTGGTGAGCTTCCAATGATATGCTCCACCCCTTGGTTGCGCTTTTCAGCTTCATATAGATGAAGCTCGAGCTCTTGTGTTATTTCGTCGATTTCCTTTGTTTTCTTGCCGCTTGAAAAAAGGTAGATCCGGAGATTATCGATAAAATCCCGGCTTTCTTTTGTTAACGTTACATTTTCCATTTTAAATTACCCCCTTAATTTGAAACCCGTTGCAGCAATTTGCTCATTAAAAAGAATACACCGCCTGACACCAGGTACACCCACCATTCCAAGTCAAGGTTTGGCCCGAAGTCAGGAGCGATCCAGGTAACTAACATAATAAGGGCCATTCCCGCGGCTCCAAAAAGTCCGGCTTTCCAGTATGCCCTGCGCTGCTCCTTTTTCTCTTTGAATAGAGTGGAACGCATAAGCTTGAAAATGACATTGACACCTAGACCGGAAAACATGATGACTGCCACAGCAAGAATCATCAGATTACCAAGAGATATTACATCACGGACCTCAACAAATCTTGGCAAAATCAAATGAACCAGCCCAAGAATGAGACCGAACCAGGCTAAGGAGCTTGCAACCTGAGAGAGAATGAAAGGAATGGCCTTGCGTTTTTTCTCGCTTGGAAGGCCTGAAATTAGTTCTTCTGCATATGTCCTGGGGTCGTCCCCGAAAAGGATAGATGCGGATTTCCCATCCTGCTGAGCTATCAAGAGATGATCAAGTAGTTCTAGCAACAGCTCTTCTCCTTCGCGTTCTGCAATCCGGAGGTCTGTGCGGATATACAATAAGAGGTCTTCATACAGCTTAAGATTTTCTTTATTCAATAGCTCTCTTTTTTCATTGTTTTCCTCAATATAGGATTTAGTAGCGTTTGTTTTAAGCATCGTTTTCCCCTCTTTGCAGTAGTTTGTTTACCGGCCCGGCAATTAACATCCATTCGTTCGCTATTCTTTCGAGCTCTTCTTTTCCGCTGTCTGTCAGATAGTAGTATTTTCTGTTGGGACCGGTTGCGGAAGGCCGCATTTCCCCTCGGATAAAGCCGTTTTTCTGCAACCTTAGCAGAACAGGGTAGATGGTACCCTCGCTGATATCCGGCAGCCCGACTTTCTGCAGCCTCTGTGACAGCTCGTATCCATAAACGGCCTGCTCCTCGACGATGGACATCACACATGCATCCAATATCCCTTTTAATAGCTGGCTTCTTGCTGCCATATACTCACCTCATCCTCGGTACTTTGTTATGCAAGATAGTTGTGTAAAAAAATTCGGTAATTTGCGAGGTACTGTCCTGCATGCATCAGCTACCTTGCATTGCCTGATACCATCATTATATACGGAGCTATCTTGTAATGCAAGGTATATTTGGGAAAATATTTTAATTTTAGAGGAGTTTGGGTATGCATAGGAAATATATAAAGGGAGAGGGGGATTCTGATGAAAGTTCTATTAAAAGTGCTCGTCATAAGCTTTGCATTCTTGCTTCTTGGCGCATGTGGGGTTGCAGATGGCGGGAAAGTGACGGCAAGGGATGTACTGAAAAATAATGAAGATGCAGATATCCTCATGTATAACGGTTTCATCTATAGCAATGTGACAGACCTGGATTGGATTCAGGAGGATAAAGATAATTTTTCAAAGGGTGAACACCTAGGTGACATAAAAAAGACTACATCAAGCAGCTTCGGGTTCCGCAATTTTTATGCAACGGTTCTGCAGGAAGGAACGAGCATCTACTCAATTAATGAAGATGAGGAAGGAGTAGGCATGATCCTTGTCGAGATTGATGGAGAGGTCTTGTATTATATGCAATTGTTGGAGGGGTGAAAAAATCATTTCATCACGCACAAAAATCCTGACATGCATGTCCTTTTAGTCTACAGAATAAAGTGAAGTAAGGAGGGATATCATGGACGTATTTTTTCTATATATACTTTTTTCCATCTGCATTTCTATCGTGATGGTTGTGGTCTTTTCGAAAAAAGAGAAAGAAAAAATGGGGACGATGCAGCAGATGGTGCTGGCGATGGGCTCCGCTATGACCATTGGGCTGACAATCGGAGTACTTGCTGGTGCCCTTTTTAAAGGGAGTTTTTTTGAATCCACAATTATATCCGTGCTGCTCGGAGTAATCGCCGGCATACTTTGTGGTGCCTTTTTCGGTCTGCTTCCGGCAGTGGAGGGAGCAATGTCCGGGCTGATGGGCGGAATGATGGGAGCGATGCTTGGGGAAATGCTGTCTGTTACCGAAGCTATGACGATGCTGATGGTATTGCTGGTGTTGTGCTACTGTTCGATTATGTTGGGTTTCGTTCTGCGGTCTGAAAAAGAAAAAGTAAAGGTGACGTGGTTATGGAAACCGATCGTGGTTCTGCTGCTTTTGGGAGGGTATTTGGTTTTTGGATTCCACTTAAGCGATGATTTCGGGAAGAAGCCTTCCTCTGGAGAGCATCATCATTAAAGCTTAAACAAACGTTTGATTAAGAATGTGGCAGGACTCTCCCTCCTTTTTGTAGAAATATGTCAATGAGCAAAAGGAAAATAAAGGAGACATTGGAATGAGACAACCTATTATTCATACATACGAAGAGGCCGTGGACGTCATAAATGAATGGGGATTACTGCCCCTTGCGCCACTTTTTGAAGAATATCCTTCCTTGAGTGGAGTGACGGAAAAAGAGAACTGGTACACCGATACCGCGCAAGACCCTTGGAAATGGCGCACCCGATTCGCATCAGAGGGAGTGGCGGCCTACGGGAAGTTCATGAAAAAGAAGGCGGTGTTCATCTCCCGAGGGCTTCTACCTTTGATGATAGCGGCGCTTGGCAGCAGCATATCAGTAAAGGAAAGATATGAATCTGGTAACATCTCAAAGGACGCACTCAATCTGTTTTCCATCATTTCAGAAGAAGAGGGAATCGATACAAGGGTCCTGCGGGTGAAGGCTGGCATGAAGGCTAAGGAGAAAAAGAAGGCGTTTGATCAGGCTTTATTGGAGCTGCAGGGAAGCCTGGATATTGTGGTGTCCGGTACAAAGGAAAAGCAGGATGGGAAAGGCGAGAAGAACGGCTGGAGCAGCACCTCCTATGAGACGATGGGTGCATGGATGAAGAAGCACAATATAGAAGTGCTGAAGATGGAAAAGGAAGCGGCGAAACGGGAGCTTACAGAACACTTTTCCAACAGTGCCAGTGAACAGGCGATGAAAAAAATAAAGAAGGCGATTGGTTAATCAAACGTTTGTTTAAAAGGGGAGAACAGAGATGGTTATAGGTGAATCCTATGCGTAGCATGCTTTTATGGGCGAAGCTTGCATTCATCTGCACGTGCTTGGTGCTCATCCCGATCTATCAGACTCTTTCTCAGGCGGCATTACCAGCTTATTTCGTTATAGCCGGGGCTTTTCTGGCCATCTATTTTACTTTGCCATTATGGAAAATGAGATGGGCTGCCTATGCGCTAGCCAGCTCCTTGCTTGCTGTTTTGCAGATATTTGTTTTGGAGCCTTCCGAATTCCTTCCGTGGCTCCTATTCTATTTTTTGATCATTGATGGCATGGTTTCCAAGTCCCAAAAGAGTAGAACATTAAACTTGGTTGCTGTTCTACTTCCTTTTTCAACAGTATTTTTCCATTTGAATCAGCCTGAACAGGGCTTCTTCCATGCGTTATTGAGTGTACTTTTGATAGGGATTGGGGCTATTTTGCAAGCCTACTATAGTGATAACGAAAAAATTGATAAAGAGTGGAAGGCCCTCTTGGTGGAATACCGTCTATTGAAAAGGCAGGTGGCGGTGAGCGAAGAAGTGGCAAGGGTCGAGGAGCGGAACCGGATCGCGAGGGATATTCATGATTCGGTCGGGCACCAGCTGACGGCGCTGATGATGCAGCTTGCAGTGGCGGAGCAGTCTGCAAAGGAGTCGGAGAATGTGAGTGGAATTCTTGCACAGTCAAAGCAGTTGGCGCGGGAAAGCCTGGACGGTATGAGAAAAGCGGTGAAGGCATTGCGGGGAGAAGAGGAGAAGGGGATTGCGTCCGTGATACACCTGATTCGTAAGCTTGAGGCGGAAAGTCGGATGCGGGTCCAGCTGACAACCAAAACTGGCGTGCTGTCTGTTCCGTTAACTAATGAACAGAATATTGCCATCTACCGGTTTGTCCAGGAAGGGCTGACCAATGCGATGCGGCATGGGAGCTCACGGGAAATTGCCGTGACGGTGGAGATTATCGGGGAGCATAGTCTTCAGATTGCTGTTGTGAATAAAATCGATGGACCGCTTCACCTTGTAGAAGGCTTCGGGATGGATAATATGCGCAAACGGATGGAGGCGCTCCAAGGCCGGGTAGTGCGTGTTGTCACAGATGGGGATTTTACGATCAAAGGGATTTTTCCTCTGAAGGGGGATACATAAATGATACATATTTTACTGGCGGAAGATCAGGCGCTTGTCCGGCAGGGGATCAAAATGATGATCGAGCAGCACGCCAATTTTAAAGTGGCGGCAGAGGCTGCAAATGGAAAGGAAGCTGTGGAGGCGTTTGAAAAGCATGTCATCGATTTGGTGCTGATGGATGTTAGGATGCCGGTGATGACGGGAATCGAGGCGACCCAACGGATAAAAAGCAGAAATCCGCATGCGAAAATCCTGATTCTTACCACGTTTGCGGATGAAGAGTATGCGATGGAGGCACTGAAGCTTGGGGCATTGGGCTATCAGTTGAAGGATGTGGATGCGGCGAGCTTGATTGCGTCCATTGAAAGTGTGCTTGACGGGGGGATTTCCATTGATGCTTCGGTTGCAGGAAAAGTGGTGCCAAGGCTGATCCAGCCAAGGGTGCCACAGGAAGACTTGACGCTGCTGACAAGTCGGGAGCGGTCGATCCTGCAGCTGGTCGGAGATGGGAAGAACAATCAAGAGATAGCGGAAGTGCTGCATCTATCGATTGGAACCGTGAAAAATCATGTGACCGTCATTTTGCAGAAGCTCGGGTTGCGCGATCGGACCCAGCTGGCCATTTATGCGATTCGTAATGGGTTGATATGATGGGAGGTGTTCCAGATAAAGCAGAGTAAATATGAAGAAAGAGCGAGAAAGAGGCTAGATCGTGTACGGAAAAGGCTGGGTGGAAAGTCAAAAAATCCTTATCATGAAGGGGAATGGAGCGGGTGGCGGCACCATAACACCATCAGGAGGAATGCTTCGGTATTATCCGGGCCACTGTTTATCGGGATTGTTCTTAGCCTTATTTTTAAAGATATCTTTCTGATCGCCATCATGGGGACGTATGCACTCTATTTTCTCTTAAACTTTCTCTATCTGGAAATGGTGTGGAGAAAGCTAGAGATTACCATTTTGGAAAAGCAGATGAAGATGTTCACCGAGGATGAGGGCATGGTGCTTGTGAAAATATCACAAAAGGGCTGGCTTCCCATCATTTTCGGCAAGCTGCGTATCGGGACGGATAAGAATATCCTTTTCTTGAATGGTGATGAGCGTATTCATCTGAACCAGGTTGAATTTCCTTTTTCCTTATTCGGAAGGTCCGATTTGGTGATCGAGCTCCCGTTCACCGCCCAAAAACGCGGAGTTGCAAAGCTGTTACTGTTTGACGTGGAAATCTCCCATTTTTTCGGAGTGGGACGGGTGCTGGTGGAGTCCCGTGACAACAAGGATTTTGAGGTGCTGATCTATCCTGGCCCCGCCGAGGTAGCGGGAATGGACCGAATCCGCCCGAAAAGGCAAGGCGATTTCCCCTCTAAGTCTTCATTTTATGACGACTATACCACGGTGACAGGTGCGAGGGCATATGAGAGCGGCGATCCGTTCAATCATATCCATTGGAAGGCATCAGCCAAGCTTAATAGCATGCAGACTAAGACTTTCCAGCGCACGTCCCAATTATCGTGGCTTTTTGTACTTGATATCCGGACAGAGGATGTAGAAGCGAAAATCAAAGGGATTTCCTATTTGATGCAGATTGCTACAAAGAAAGGGATTCCTTTTAGCATCCTGGTGAACATCAAGAAGTTCGGGAAGCCTTCATATGTAGTGTTGAATACTGGAGAAGGCAGGCAGCATCTTCACCAGGGGCTGACGATGCTTGCACGGTTGAGGCTGGACAATGTAGTGTTGCACATTTCCGTATTGAAAGGTGTCGTGCACCAGCATGCGGAATCCTCTCCCTATGTAATTTTGTGTATGGATGAAGAGCGGTACCGCGGCTTGGAGCTGCCTGCTTATTCCGATGTATATGCGTTAAGGCGGAGCGGAGAGGACGGTTTGGTGATGGACCTTTTGCCCAAGCGGGTGCGAAGGGCGATAGGAGGTTGAGTGGGGAACACCGGAGGGCAGCTTGATCCGGTGTTTTTTTGTGCGCTTATTTTGTGACTGGGTTGTAAGGGGTATTGTTACATTGGAAGGAAATGTAAAGTTGATCGATTAGTAAAGGTTTTGGATCGAAAAAGCAATGTTTTGGATTGATAACTTCTACTTTTGGATTGATAACTGCATCATTTGGACAGATTAGTGCTTGTTTTGGATCGATTCATGTGCACGCGCCGTCTTCGTAGTGAAAAAAATCCTAGATTCCTGTCCCGCGCCGCCATCGCAGTGAAAAAAATCATAGATTCTCGTCCTCCCGCCGTCTTCGAAGTGAAAAATCCTAGATTCCGCCTCCAAAACAACAAAAAATGACTTAAGTCACCCCCACCAGCAGCATCCAATGACTTTTTACAGGTTAGCACGCCATCAACCGATAGTAAGATAAGAGTATCAAAGGGGGTTATCAGATGTTAGAAGCAATCAATTTAACAAAAACCTTTAAAAATACGCAGGCGGTCAAGGGCGTGAACTTATATCTGGAAAAAGGCGAGACGGTGGGGCTGCTCGGGCCGAATGGAGCAGGAAAGTCGACGACGATTTCGATGCTGTCGTCCCTGGTCAGGCCGACGACCGGAGATGTGCTGCTCAAAGGGGAAAGTGTGAAGGAGCAGCCAAAGCATTTGCGTGAGATACTCGGTGTGGTGCCGCAGGATATTGCGGTTTTTCCTGACTTGACAGCAAGGGAGAATATGGAGTTTTTCGGGAAGGTGTATAGGCTGCCTAAACTTGAGCTGAAGGAACGGATAGAAGAGGTGCTGACACTTGTCGGCCTTGAGCATCGCCAAAAGGAGCTTGTCAAAACGTTTTCCGGCGGGATGAAAAGAAGGCTGAATATTGCCGTTGCCCTGCTGCATGAACCGGAGCTTCTGATTATGGATGAACCGACGGTGGGAATCGACCCGCAGTCACGGAATTATATCCTAGAGACAGTAAAAAAGCTGAATGAGGAAAAAGGCATTACTGTGCTGTACACCAGTCATTACATGGAAGAGGTGGAGTTCCTGTGCCGCCGAATTTATATCATGGACCGCGGGGAAGTGATTGCCTCCGGTTCGAATGAGGAAGTGAAGAATATCCTTTCCTCGGAGCACTCGATCGAAGTCGAGGTGGAGGTGGTGAAGGAGGATTTCCTTCAAGAGCTTCAGGCGCATCCGGCCATATCTCGGGTCACCTCGACAGAACATAAAGTCATCCTGCTTGCTCCAAAGGAAATCAATCTGCTTGAGGACGTATTTTCGATAGCGAACCAAAGCGGAACCACCTTAAAGGGGATACAGATCCAGGCTCCATCGCTTGAAGACGTGTTCCTTCATTTGACAGGCAGAACATTAAGAGATTAGGAGGGATGGACAATGCTGTTAGCTTTTATTAAGAAAGACCTCCTGCATCTATTAAGGGATAAAAAAGAAGTGATGATTCTGGTGGCAATGCCGTTTATCCTGATCACGATCCTCGGCTTTGCACTTGGAGGGGTGACCAATCAAGAAACGAAGCTTGATATTGCGGTAGCTGTGGTGGACCAGGGGGATGTAGCCGAGGACCTGCAGTTGCTCGAGGAATGGATGGATGGGCAAAACATACCTGAAGCGGCGAGAATGCAGATAAAAGAAGCGGCAGAGCAGTCATCGTTGCCGGAAATTCTAGTGTCTAAGGTCATGAAAGAGGAATTGACGGAGCTCTTGACTGTGACGGAAGAAAAATCGCTCTCAGAAACTCTCGAGGAAGAGAAATATGCTGCAGTGCTGTCTTTTCCAAAAAACTATCGCTATGAAATGTGGAAGAGACAATTTTTCGATGCGGAAGATAAAAACAATGAATTTGAGCTTTTTCTGAATGAGGAAAGAGGCCTTGAGGCTAATATCGTTTCAAATCTGGTAGAAAATTTCACCGAACAGATGCGCTTGTTTACGGTGCTGAATAAGGATGCGCAAAATACAGGTCAAACTCCGCCTGACTTTGCTTCTTTTGCGGGGGAAATCCAGGGAGAAAAAGTGACCTTGGATGGGAAGGATCCTATAGATTCCTTCGATTATTTTGCGGTAGGGATGAGCGTGATGTTTGCGCTGTATGTCGTCTCCTTTGTTGCAGGTTATGCTTACCATGAAAAGAGGACGTTTGTGTATGACCGGATCTTGTTGGCAAACGCCCCCCCATGGTTGTATGGGGCAAGTAAATGGATTTCTGCTGTACTTGTCGTATTTGTCCAGCTTTGTGTGCTATTCGGTTTGAGTGCACTTTTGTATAAGGTTTATTGGCCGGATGTGCTTCATTTCCTGCTGATCACGCTCATGTTCAGCGGTGTGATCGGCTCGTTCGCAGTCCTGATCACGGCCCTGAACTATCGCTTTGAAACAGAGCGTATTTCCACCATGTTTTCAGGTTTTCTAGTCAGTATCCTTGCTTTTTTGGGAGGCAGCTTCATTCCGTGGAAGGACGTATCCGAAGTTATGTGGAAAATAGGGTCTTACACACCAAATGGTGCCGCCCTGCAGGGTTACCTTCAAGCTATGCAGGGTGAAACACTAGGAAATCTCATTGATCCGCTCCTCACTTTAGGTGTGACTGCTGTACTGTT
This sequence comes from Sutcliffiella sp. NPDC057660, assembly GCF_042800035.1. NCBI lineage: Bacteria > Bacillati > Bacillota > Bacilli > Caryophanales > Bacillaceae > Sutcliffiella > Sutcliffiella sp. NPDC057660. Next base: position 68,148 of record NZ_JBHVHV010000014.1, on the reverse strand, counting down.
ATTGATTATTGCGGTGTCCCTGTTTCCGAAAAGGAGGTTGAGATAAATGCGAACGATACTCTGGATTCATATTCGCCATCTTCTGCGTCAGCCATTCGCGGTACTTGGGATGATCGTACTGACAGTGATATTTGCGGTGGCAACCGGTCAGGTTAATCGGACCTCCACGTTGGAAGTGCCAGTTTTTACGGAAAATCTCTCCCTAGAGGAAACAAACGCTCTGCTGGAGGAGTTAAATAAAGAGGAAAGCATGGTTTTCCAGCTGGAAGACCAGAAACTTCTGGAGGAAAAGATAGAACGAAACGCAATAGACATGGCGATTCAATTGGAAGAGGGGAAGTATACCATCTTTACTGCAGCGGAATCAGCGAGCATCTCGATTGTAGAGGCTCATGTCAGGAATGTTCTTCAGACAGAAGCGGTGTTGAAGGAGACTTCTCTTGCGTATGATAAAAGTGTGGGGGAGTTAAAAGAGCTGGTCGCTACCAACGATAACCTCTATGCTGTGAGCACGAAGTCGTTCCAGGAGGACGATTTCATCTATGATGCTTCCATTCAGTCATTGTTCGGATTCTCCCTGTTCTTCGTCGTCTTTACGGTTTCTTTTACTGTAAGCACGATTTTACAGCAAAAACAGAATGGAATGTGGAACAGGTTGATCCTTTCTCCCCTTTCCAAGACACAGATATATTTTGGTCATCTTGCATTCAGCTTCCTGCTCGGCTATGCGCAGCTTGTTCTGATTTACACCTTTTTTGAATTTGTAATAGGCGTCGATCTGTATGGTGGCTATCCGTTCGTATTGATTGCGGTGATACCTTATCTGTTTGCGCTTGTGTCATTGGGAGTATTGATCAGTGGGGTCGTGAGCAATACTCGCCAGCTCGATGCCGTCATTCCGTTGATCGCCGTCAGCATGGCAATGATCGGGGGAGCCTATTGGCCGCTAGAGATTGTGCAATCCGAAATCTTGATCACCCTCTCCAAGCTTGTCCCGATCAAATACGGCATGGATATGCTGAAGGGCGCGACCATCCTGGATTGGTCCTTGGGGCAATTCCTTCTTCCTGCTTCGGTACTGTTCTGCATGGGAGTGCTGTTCATGGGGATAGGCCTGAATTTGATGGAGCGGAGGGCTTCTTAATGAAGGGAGGCATGTAAAGAAATCTTTACATGCCTTTTTATTTTGAATTCCCTTGGATTTCATAGAGGGTTAAATCATAATTATGTTGAAAAGTTTTCCAAGACGAATACCCTGATTAACATTTGTATATTTTTTTCGATATATACATTATATTCATTTAAATGTTGCATAAAGGGGATAAGTCATGATTCATTCGTTAAAAGGCAAGTTAATTTTATCTTTTACTCTAGTCATTTTTTTAATTATTTCTGCAGTAGGTACGATCACCTATTTTCAGACAAAGGCAAAAATCGAAAGTAACGTATCGACGGATGCAAAGGGTGCAATGGAAGATCTTGAAAATACGATCGGTCAGTATTTAATTAACTATTCAAACATCGTCTCCTACCAAAGTGAAAGTCAAAGCATAGCTGACTATTTGTCAGAAGGATCTGCCACACAAAGTAATCAAGCACTCACTTCTACCAAAGAAGATTTTAACAAGTTGCTAAATCATTTTCCTGATATTCAATTATTGTATTTTGCGACAGAAGAAAAGGAGATACACACAGCACCAACAATCGATTTGCCAGATGGATTTGATCCAACAGGAAGAGAATGGTATCAACAAGCTATTCAGCAACCTGATGAAGTAATCTATACAGATGTATATATAGATGTAGATACAGAAGAACCAGTAATAACTCTTGCTAAGGCTATTGAGGTGAATGGAAAGGTCGTGGGAGTTATGGCTGCTGACCTTAGTCTTCAGGCTTTAGGGGAAATAGTGAAGGAGAAACAAGTAGGATATGAAGGGTATAGTATTTTACTGGATAATAAAGGAACAGCACTAGTTCATCCAAATTCAATGGGAGAGAATTTACTTGATTTATCCTATATAAAAGGAATTTATGATGATGAATCAGGAACTCAGAACTATACAGATAAAGGTGATAATAAAGTACTAGTCTATGAAACGATAGGAAACACCGGTTGGAAGGTGGGGGGTGTTTACTTAGAGAAGGATATGTTATCACTGGCTAATGATATTTTAGTCACCATTATCATTATTGGATTATTATCTATAATAATCGCAAGCATTGTTACTTTCTTATTAGCAAAATATATAACACGACCAATCCTCCAATTAAATTCAGCGGTTTCCAAAGTGGCAGAAGGAGATTTAACAGGTGAGGTAAATGTTACATCTTCTAAAGATGAGATTGGTGTTTTATCACAATCCTTTCAAACAATGCTTGTTAATATGCGTCAGATGTTAGGAACAGTGGATGAATCTTCACAAAAGGTGAAAGCTTCAGTAGAAGATATGAGTGCCGTAGCAGAAGAGGTTGCAGCTACAAGTGAGGAAATGAATCGGGCAATCGAAGAGCTTTCTAAAGGCGCTGTCCAACAAGCTACAGATTTAGAAAGCACAAATACCATTACTCAAAATCTTGCCTTTAATATTGAAGATGTCCTATCTAAACAAAATAATTTGACAGAGCTATCTAGTCAAATTGTACAAGCGAATGACAACGGATTGAAAAAAATAGAGATTTTAACGAGCCATACTAATGAATCAACAAAGATTGTAAAAAGCCTAAATGTACTAATGAATCAATTTACAGATAAGATTAATAGTATTGAGGAGATTACTCTTACCATTAATGAGATCTCAAACCAAACAAATCTATTAGCACTCAATGCAAGTATCGAAGCTGCAAGAGCTGGAGAGCATGGTAGAGGGTTTGCTGTTGTGGCAACGGAAGTTAGAAAGCTGGCTGAACAAACTGCAGAATCTACTAATCATATTACAAATACCATTTCCAGTATTCAAGAAGAGTCCAATTTAATCTTACAGGAAATGCAGAAAACGAACAAAATTTCAGAAGAACAAAGCTATGCAGTCAAAGATACTGGAGAATCTTTTGAGTATATAGCCACAAACATTCGATCCATCATTCATTTTATCGATCAAATTATGAAGAATATGAATACTATGAATGATTCTAAAGAGGAAGTGTTGGCATCTGTTCAAAGCATATCAGCAATTGCAGAGCAATCGGCCGCAGGAACAGAAGAAATTGCAGCATCAACAGATGAGCAACTAAAAGCAATCAATAGCATTGCTTATTCTTCTGAAGAGCTATTAACATTAAGTGAAGATTTAAATGATTTGATTAGAAGATTTAAACTGTAACTTGTTCTAAAAGGAAACGAAAGGCTGGTGCGGAAACCCAGTCTTTTTATTTTGGGAAAGTCCAATAGATTTTTCCTCCTTGGCCTTCTTTATCGGGCCAAGGTATTTTATTTTGAAAATAATGAATGATGTTTGGAACGAATTTACCTCTTGGTTTGTCTAATGGTTGAAAGGAGGTTACATAGTGAAGAAATTGTCAGATTTATTTAAGCGTTCCGATCGGACAGCCTTTGAGGAGCTAATTAAAAAAGAGCAGGAAAAGCTCTATCGGATTGCCTATAGCTATATGCGCAATGAGCAGGATGCCCTTGATGTGGTCCAGGATGCAATCGTAAATGGTTATAAGTCATTACATAAATTGGATCACCCTCAGTATTTCACGACCTGGATAACGAGGATCGTAATAAATACTGCCATAAACGAGCTAAGAAAAAGGAAGAAGGTAACCTTTTTGGAACTGGATAAAAATGAGCCTGCCACAAAGGACCGCTACCATTCCATTCATAAATTGGATCTCGGGGAAGTGCTGGAGAGGCTAAAGCCGGACCAGAGGTGTCTTTTGATTATGCGATTTTATCACGGCTACTCGATGAAGGAAATGGCAGAGATACTCGGCAAGCCGGAAGGAACAGTCAAGTCCCAGCTGCATCGGACGCTCGCTCAAGTGAAAATGAGTTTAAATGAAGGAGGCGAAATGTATGGAGAGGCTTAGTCGCGAATTGAAAAATGAGCTGGACGCAATACCGGTCCCAAAGGATATGCTGGATGCCACAGTACGGAAAGCATTGGAGCAAGGCAGGCAGCAACATTGGAAAAGGATTGGCAGAATGCAAAAATTCAAAATGAGTATCGCTTCCATCCTGGTACTGGGGATTATCACAATCCTGCTTCAGGCAGCGCTGCTCGACTCAAATCAGGTCCAAGGGCAGAACTATCATGAAAGCATCATTTTCCGGCATGGGGATCCGGGGTTGAAGATAGTGGCACAGGAAGGAAAAATCGAGAAGCATTCAATGCAACAGCATTCGGACGGGGTGTCCATCACCTTATCGGAGGCATACCTTGATAAAGGGAAATTGGCTGTCGGCTACACGGTAAAAACGAACAGAAGTATAGAGGGAGATGTGATGGTACAACTGTCTGCTGGTGGGAAAAACCTGTGGGGAGGCGGAACGGTTTGGTCCATCAAGCCCGGGGAAGGGAAGCAGGGAGTCTTTGATTTTCCTAAATTGGATGGGGTCGAGTGGGGAGATTTTGACCTGCATATCGAACTGGTGGAAGACCACTCCACTAAAGGAGAGTGGAAATTCAGCTTTGACGTGCCGGAGCAATCGGAATATAAATCAGAAAAAGTTGATGCAAAATCCGATACTGGGGAAGAGAGATGGTATTGGGTCAAAAACATGGAACTTACTCCTTCTTTGCTTAAGTTGAAGACAACCTTGAAATTATCTGAGAGTGAACGGAGTGTCCTCAATGATTCAATGATTCAGGGGACTGTCATCTACATGAAGGATGGAAGTGGGATGGTGAAGATGCACCGTGATTTCCGATCCGGTTCCAATCAGGACCTTTATGAAGCGTTGAAAAAAGGGACCCCCTATACACAACTGGAGGTGGATTTGGCCCCACCGCGGGATGTAGAATCGATTACTGTTGTGCCATTTCTTCAGAATATAAAAAATGAGAGTGTGTCTGTCCCGTTGCAGGAGGGAGCGACTCTAGCTTCCAAAGGAGCCGTTTTGAAGCTGATGGGAGTTGCGGAGGAGCAAGGTAGAATGACAATCAGGATCCAGAAGTCAAACAAGCTCGAAAACTTCGCCTTGCATTCTCTCCGTGTGAAAGATGGGAACGGCGATTTCCATGATCCTCTATCCTACGTGATAAAGGACAGTTACTTGGAAATTCATTATCCGAGGCTTGGGGATATGAAAGAACTGGAGCTGGCCTATCAAGAAGTGGATCTATATTTGGATGATCTGGCAGTGGAAATAGAGTTATAAAGATTGAAAGAGAAGCGAGACGTGCCTCTGGGCAGCTGGCTTCTCTTTTTTTGTTGGACCACTTAATGCACACCCTGACTCGGATCCCACGCCTCCTGCTGCTTCCTTATATGAACAATCTGCCCGATATGGTAGGCGTTATGGATGGTAAGCTGGGTGATGTCCCCGACCCATTTGTTCAGTGCTGCCTCATCACAGTTCTCCAAGGCACGGCTCCAGTCAGAAAGGATGGTGTTCATTCGGTCGACCGCTGTTTTCCAATCGGTTTCTATTGGTTGAAAAGTATAATCGTTGCTGTGGACTCCTTTTGGAATGTCTTCTCCCTGTAGTCGTAAGAGGTATCTTTCGTTGTAATAGTTTAAGTGATTGACAATCTCCCAGATGGAGTTGGAGGAATCATTCAATTTCCATGATGCTTGTTCGGTTGAAAGATCTTTGATTGCGTGGTGCAGGGATACAAACCAGGCGTTCTGGTTGTGGCATGCGCTTAACTGCTCGAGAAACACTTCTTTTACATTCATCGGTAAAGCCTCCTCGTTAAATTTCAAATTTTTCTGTACATTCCCAATATAGCACGCTTACAAGAAAAAAGCCTACTGATAAAATAGTCAGCAGGCTAAAGAGTTATGGTTTATAATACGTTAAAATATCTCGCTTCCGGATGGGCGAAAACTATGGCGGATACCGATGCTTCCGGCTCCATCATGCATCCGTCTGTCAGTTCGATGCCAATATCCTCCGGTCCGATCAGCTTGAACAGCTTTTCCTGATCGTCGAGATTCGGACAGGCCGGGTAGCCAAAGGAGAAGCGCTGGCCCTGGTATTTGGCGGCGAATCGTTCTTTCATCGTAAAGCTTACCGGATCCGGAAAGCCAAAGCGGTCGCGCATCTGCTGGTGGACCAGTTCCGCCAGTCCTTCTGCGGTTTCGAGGGCCAGGGCCTGAAGCGCATGGCTTTCCAGGAAGCGTCCTTCTTTTTTATAGATGGCTGCGAGCTCCCGGATGCCTCTTCCGGCCGTGACGGCAAAAAGTCCGACATAGTCCATCACGCCGCTATCCGTTGATTTTACATAATCGGATAGACAGAGGTAGGGCTCTTTCTCCTGTCTAGGAAAGTCAAATCTCTCGATAATCTGAGAATGGTCCTCCGGGTGATAGATCAGGAGGGTATTGTCCTCCGACTGGGCCGGGAAAAATTGATAGACTGCTGCAGGGGTGATCAGCTGTTTCTGCTTCGCTTCCGACAACAACTGATCGACGACTGCCTTTACCTGAAGGGTGCGTTCGTCCTTTTCGGCAATCAGGTTGGCAATCTTTCCTTTTACCCCAAGATGATGCCCGATCAGCATCTGCATATTGATATAAGGCTCCACATGCGAAATAGAATAGTTCCGCAGCAAATGACGCTTCGTATCGATTGGCTCAAAGACGCGGACATCACGTGAGACCTTGGAGCGAACCTTTACTGCCGTTGCCACGGCCCCTTGATCAGCGGGAATGACGGGAATGTCGACCAGCTTGCTTTTCTTCTCCTGATGAGCCAGTGTCAGCTCTGCAAGCTCTTCAGGAGAACGAAGTTGGTTGGCAAGAGAGAGGCCATTCATCGCGTCTTTGGCGTATAGTACAAGCCCTTCGTATTCTTTGGAAATTTTATTATCAGTGAATTTCCGAGAGAGTGCGGCGCCTCCGACCATGATCGGGGTCGAGATGCCTGCCTGCTTCATGTCGTGTGCGGTGATGACCATTTGCTGTGCTGATTTTACAAGCAATCCGGATAGGCCGACAATGTCCGGCTTCTCTTTTAGAATTGCTTGAATAAGATCATTCGGTGTGACCTTGATTCCAAGGTCCACTACATCAAATCCGTTATTGCTCAAAATGATGTCGACAAGGTTTTTCCCGATATCATGCACATCCCCTTTGACGGTAGCCAACAGGATCTTCCCTTTGGAGGAGGACGCATCATTCTTCTCCATATGCGGCTCAAGATAGGCAACGGAAGCTTTCATGACCTCTGCGCTTTGGAGCACCTCGGCGACGATCAGCTGGTTATCATTGAAGAGACGTCCTACTTCCTTCATGCCATTCATCAACGGTCCATTGATGATATCGAGTGGAGTAGGATAGGCGGATAGGGCGATCTCCAGGTCCGGAATCAGTCCTTCCTTTGTCCCTTCCACTACGTAATAGGCTAGGCGTTCTTCAAGCGGCATGTCGGGAAGGGTGGACTTCACTTCCTTCTTTTTGCCTCGGTAGAAGTCCGTGAATTCTGCTAACGCTTCGTCTGTTGTCGCAAAGAGCAATCGTTCTGCCATGGCGACTTCCTCTTTGGGAATGGATGCAAAACGCTCGAGCTTTTCCGTATTAACCAGCGCATAGTCCAGTCCTGCCTGTGTACAGTGGTAGAGATACACGGCATTTAGCACCTCGCGTCCGACAGGCGGAAGTCCGAACGACACATTGCTGATGCCAAGGACGGTCAAGCATTGCGGAAAATGTTCCTTGATGAGGCGAATGCCTTCGACTGTTGCATTGGCAGAGCCGATATACTGCTCATCTCCTGTCCCGACAGGAAATACGAGCGGGTCGAATATCAGGTCTGTCGGGGAGACCTTGTACTTGTTGACCAAAAGGTCGTAGGAGCGCTTGGCAATTTCGAGCTTGCGCGCAGCCGTCACTCCCATGCCCACTTCATCGATCGTTCCGACCACAAGCGCTGCGCCATATTTATGGACAAGCGGGATCACCGCTTCAAAGCGTTCTTCGCCGTCTTCAAGATTGATAGAGTTGATGATGGCTTTCCCCTGTGAGTATTTCAACGCTGCTTCAATGACTGCCTCGTCGGTGGAGTCGATGACAAGCGGCGCTTTGACCTTCTTTACAACCTCCTGAACAAAAGCCGTCATATCCTCGAGCTCATCGCGGTCAGGGTCAGCGAGACAGATATCGATGACATGGGCGCCGCCTTTTACCTGAGCCCGTGCAACCTCTGCAGCCTCTTCATATTTCTTTTCTGCAATTAATCTCTTAAACTTGCGGGAGCCGATGACATTCGTTCTTTCCCCGACCATAATCGGTCTGAGGGTCGGGTCGTCATAGATGAAGGATTCAATTCCGGAAACCCGGTGGTTTGATGGAGCTTCCACCTGGCGCGGAGGATAGTCCTTCATTTTTTCAGAAATGGCACGGATATGTTCAGGTGTTGTTCCGCAACAGCCGCCTACGATGTTAAGCCAGCCCTGTTCTGCGAACCCTGCAAGCTTTGCAGCAAGCGATTGCGGCGTTTCATGGTAGTGTCCTTCTTCATCGGGCAGCCCTGCATTCGGATAACAGCTGACCGCGCTTGTTGATAGGCCGGAGAGGGTGCGGATGTGATCCTGCATGAATTCCGGTCCTGTCGCACAGTTTAACCCGACTGCGAGCGGCTTCATATGCTCGACGGAAATGTAAAAGGCATCGATCGCCTGGCCTGCAAGGGTGGTTCCCATCGGTTCGATCGTACCCGATATGATGATGGGGATCTTGCGGCCGGTTGCTTCAAAGGCCTGTTGGATGCCAAGGAACGCACATTTTACATTAAGCAGATCCTGGCTTGTTTCGATTAAAAGACAGTCGGATCCACCGTCAATCAGGCCTCTTGCCTGTTCCGAATAAGCTTTGGTAAGTGCATCAAACGTGGTTCCACCCGTGACACTCAGCGTTTTGGTGGTCGGTCCGATGGAGCCGGCGACAAATCTTGGCCATGCTTCTGTAGAAACCTGGTCTGTAGCTTTCTTGGCAATTTCAGCTCCCAATCTATTAATCTCATAAGCGTGTGCACCGAGGCCATATTCATCGAGAACAAGGTCGGTCCCACCAAACGTATTGGTTTCTATGATATCGGCTCCGGCTTTTAAATATTCGAGATGGATGGTTTCGATGACATCAGGTGCAGTGATATTAAGATACTCATTACAGCCGTCGTATTCCTCGCCGCCGAAATCATCGGCTGTCAGGTTTGCCTGCTGCAGCATCGTTCCCATGGCGCCGTCCATGATGAGGATCTTCTGTTTCATTTGTTGTTCTAATAATGTGAGTGTGTTAGACATTTTGTATCCTCCTTGATGAATGGAACGGTCCATATTTTTTGGCGTAGGTGGCAAGCTCCACCGTCAGCTCGTATCGCATGAATGGAGTGATGAGATAGATGCCGTTGAATAGCTCAAGTGCCGCATCGAGCAGTCCTTTTGCAATGGTCAAACCTTCCAGGCTCGCCTGTTTCGGGTCATCCTTATGCTTGCCCATCGCTTCAAGAATGCCCTTGGTCAGCTTGATGCCGGGAACCTCATGATGAAGGAAATTGGCATTCTGGCTGCTTGTCAGTGGCATGATGCCGATATAGATAGGTGCATCGATATGCCTTGTTGCGTGATAGACCTCCAAAAGCTTCTCTTCGGAAAAGACAGGCTGGCTGATGAAGTAATCCGCGCCGCTCTCGATTTTCTTTTCCAATCGCTCCACCGCTTTATCGATGACCCGGACATTTGGATTGAAGGCTGCCCCGACAGAAAAGCTCGTGCGTTCCCCAAGATCCTTCCCGGAAAGGGATATCCCCTGATTGAACTGTTTGATCATATCGATCAGTCCGAATGACGTCACATCATACACCGAAGATGCACCAGGAAAGTCGCCGACCTTGGTCGGGTCGCCGGTTACAGCAAGTACATCATGGATGCCCAATTGGTGCAATCCCATCAGATGGGATTGAAGGCCGATAAGGTTCCGGTCGCGACAGGTAATGTGAATGAGCGGGCGCAAGCCGATTTCCGACTTCACGATCGATCCAAGCGCCGTGTTGCAGACGCGCGGGGAGGCCAATGAATTATCAGCCAAAGTAATGGCATCGATTCCTGCATCCTTGAGTGCCTGGGCACCCTGCATGAAGCGGTCCGTATTCAGCTTTCTTGGTGGATCGAGCTCCACGATGATCGACTGCTCCTTTTTCGCCTTTTCGAAAAGGGGAGGGGCCGTCTTTTTGGCTGGTGGGGTAATGACAATCTTTCGTTCCCTTGTTTTCACCTGTTTTTCTATTACAGGCGCTGTGTCTTTCAGTGCAGTGGAAAATGCCTCGATATGTGCAGGCGTCGTCCCGCAGCAGCCACCAAGGAGCTGCACCCCCTGATCGCGGAAGGAGAGGGCGGCCTCCGTGAAGTAATCCGCATCACTTTCATAGTGCAGTTTCCCATCCACATAAGAAGGCAAGCTGGCATTCGGATAGGCGGAAAGATAGGCGTGCTTCGGAATCGCGACCTCCTCGAGAGTGGAAAGCATATGATATGGTCCAAGCCGGCAGTTGAGCCCGACGATATCCGCTCCGAGCGTTTCAAGGCGAGTGAGTGCTTCCGAGATGGGCACACGGTTTTGCATGAACCCGACCTCCTGCAAGGAAACCTGGGCGATGATAGGGAGCGTCGTCTCTTTTCTTGCTATAGAAAGGACGGTCTCGAGCTCCTCCAGGTCATAGAAGGTTTCAAGGAGAATGCCATCGACCCCTTCAAGCAGCAGGCAGTAGAGCTGCTCACGGAAGGTGCGCTTGATTTCTTCGATCGGCGTTGCCTGGGGCTTGATGCCTCGGATCCCGCCGATTGTTCCTACCACAAATGCATCGTGCTTGGTGACCGCCTTTCTCGCCAATCGTACAGCTGCGCCATTGATTTCTTTTACCTGATCCTGCAGGCCGTAGCGCTCCAGCTTGTGATAGTTGGCTGCGTACGTATTGGTCTGGATGATATTGGCCCCTGCATTCAGGTAGGCCTGATGGATGTTGTAGATCTGATTGGGCTGGGAGAGGTTCAGTTCCTCAAAACAGCAATCCGAGCCGTAGGAATAGAGGAGGGTTCCCATCGCACCGTCGGCGATCAATATTTTATCCTCTCGTAAGCTATCCAAGATTCCCATGGTATACCCTCCCGTTGACATTTGCTTTTAGAACATTTGTTGCTTGCAATGCTTTTTCAAAATCATGAATCAGGTCCTGCTCATCCTCCAAGCCGACCGATAGACGGAGCAGGGAGTTGGAAATGCCTCGTTTTGCGCGTTCCACTTCCGGCATGGCGGCATGGGACATTTTTGCAGGATAGGAAAGAATCGATTCCACAGCTCCGAGACTTACGGCGAAAACCGGGATTTCCACGTTGGAGACGAAGGTGCGAAGGGCATCTTCATTTTCCAATTCAAAGGAAAGAACGGCGCCTGCGCTTTTGGCTTGCCGGTGCTGCAGCCCGCAGCCTTTATGGGAGACGAGCCCAGGGTAGTAGACCTTTTTTACGAGCGGGTGTTTTTCCAGGTACGCCGCGATTTTGCTTGCCGATTTTACCGATTGTTCCATCCGGACATGCAGGGTTTTCAAGCCCCTGAGGACGAGCCAGGCATCCTGCACACCAAGAATGGCGCCGAATGCATTTTGCAGAAAGCCAAGCTTGTTGGAAAGCTCTTCATCTCGTGCAACCGCAAGCCCAGCCACAACATCGCTATGGCCGGAAAGGAATTTGGTGGCGCTGTGGAGCACAAGGTCTGCGCCAAGCGTGAGTGGCTTCTGAAGCGCCGGTGTCAAAAAGGTATTGTCGACGAAGGTCCATGCACCAATGGATTTTGCGAGCTTTGCAACCGCCTCGATATCCGTCACTTTAAGGAGCGGATTGGATGGGGTCTCGACGTATAGGACCTTTGTATTTGGCAAAATGGCGGCTTCCACTTTTGCTAGATCTGTCATGTCCACGAACGTATATTGAATGCCGTAGCGTGTGAGGACCTCGGAAACCATCCGGTAGGTTCCGCCGTACACATCCTCTGAAATCAGGACATGGTCCCCCTGTGACAGGAGCAGAAAAGCTGTGGAGATGGCTGCCATCCCGGAGGAAAATGCAAATCCCCTCGTTCCTTCTTCAAGGTGGGCAATCGTATCTTCAAGTGCCTCTCGGGTTGGATTCGCCGAGCGTCCGTAATCGTATTTGCCGAATTGGTCGACATCAAACTGATGAAAAGTGGACGCGTGCTGGATAGGTACACTCACCGCGCCAGTCTGCGGATCGACCTTATGCTTGTTGTGTAATAGCTTCGTTTGAAAGGAATGGCTCACGACAGCACCTCCTTTGTGATGGATGCGATCTTGGCAGCTTGCTCGAATGCTCCGTTCAGGTCGTGGATCAGGTCATCACTATCTTCAATCCCGACTGAAAAGCGAAGCAGACGGTTGCATACTCCCGTGCTTAATCGGATTTCCTCCGGGATATCGGCATGCGTCTGTGTGGCAGGGTAGGTGATGAAGCTTTCCACACCGCCCAAGCTTTCAGCGAAGGTAATGAGATTGAGATTCTGAAGAAATGGGTTTACCCACGATTCTTCTTTGATGCGGAATGAAAGCATCCCTCCTTTTCCTGGATATAGCACATCGGTAACCGCTCCGTGCTGTTTCAGGAAGTCCGCTATTTTGGCTGCGTTCTGTTGATGCCGTTCCATCCGGAGGGCGAGCGTCTTCATGCCGCGGATGAGCAGCCAGGAATCGAACGGACTGAGCACAGCGCCTGCCGCATTGTGATAGAGAGCAAGTGAGTCACACAGCTCACGTCCTTTTGCCACAATCAGTCCTGCAAGCACATCGTTATGTCCACCAAGATACTTGGTTGCACTATGCACCACAATATCTGCGCCAAGCTCGATCGGCTTTAAGAGAATGGGAGTATAAAACGTATTGTCACAGATCAATAGCAGCCCATGCGCTTTCGATATGCGTGCCACTGCCTCTATATCCGTTTCCACCATCAGGGGATTGGTAGGGGATTCTATAAAAATGGCTTTTGTTTGCGGGGTGATGGCCTCTTCAATGCAAGATAGATCACTAGTATCCACATACTTGCAACACAGCCCCCATTTTTTATAGCCCTCTTCAAACAAACGATATGTCCCACCGTATAGGTCCTTGCAGACAATCAGCTCATCGCCGGATTGGAAAAGGGAAAGTACGGTCAGGATTGCTGCCATACCGGAACTGCACGCATAGCCTTGATCGCCATGCTCAAGGTCCGCGATTGCCTGCTCGAGCAATTGGCGGGTCGGGTTTCCGGTACGTACATAATCGTAGCCTGATGACTGGCCGATCCCTTCATGACGGTAAGCGGTCGAGAAATAGACCGGGGGATTCACGGTGCCTGTGGCCGTTTCACTGCGATTGCCAATTTGCGCTAGCTTCGTTTCTGTTTTATACATAAAAATATCCTCCTCTATGGTAAGTGGACAACGTTCATCACCAGAGAGGAGGACAGGGACTTTTTTTGGGGGAATATAAAAAAGCCTTCTGTAAGAAGAAGACTTTTGCAAAAAAGTTCATTCTTCTCATCTGTACAGGTTTTAAATGAAAACCTGCTGGAATTAGCACCTTTTCAGTCGTCTGTGGAGACGCTGCTGGTTGCTGAGGTGTCTACGGGCCATTTCCCTCGACCTCTCTGGATAAGAAAGTTCACTATGAAATTTACGAATCATTTTGATTATTTAACTAATTTACAACAGGTGAGAGTGGAATGCAATGTTTTTTTCTCGATTAAATTATTTTTATGCTGGGGGTGGGGGGAATAGACATGAATTGTTGGGTGATGGTATCATTTTTGATTAACCGATGCCGATTCTTCTTTTAAATAGATCACAAAAGGTAGAAAAGCATGCTGTGAGGGAGATTTTCTTGTGATGGGTAGTGAATAGAGCTGGTTTAAGGCCCTGTTTTCTGCTGATTCTAACAAATTGTTCTCTCATTCTAACAAAACTAGAGAACGTTCTAACAAAATTAGATAACATTCTTACAAATTGGTCCGTCATTCTAACAAATCACCACATCATTCTAACAAATCTATTTTCTGCCCAACTTTGTATGCCTGGAAAAGATTTATTCCTCTCCTTTTCGGGAACAGACAAATTGTCATAAAAAGGTCAATCTCCAGACGGGCATACTGAATCAGGATGCATTATAATAAACATAGTATGTGAAATGTTTCACGAACTTAATTTTAAACTAACTAACCTTAACATATACGCCAATCTAAAAGGAGAAGTGGCAAACGATGAATGATCTGAAAACGATAGCAAAGGCACAACGGAATACTAGAGCGGTGCTGATTTTTCTGGCTGTTCTGTCGGGGTTCACTGTCATTGGGCAGGCTTACTTTTTCGTGACGATAGTAGATCGCATCTTCCTGAAAGGCCATACTTTCCAGGAGATCATCCCATTCCTCGGTGGACTTTTGGCTGTCATGGCGGCAAGAGCCTTGCTCACCTATCTGAACGGGGTGGCTGGTGTGAAGATGGCATCAAAGGTAAAACGGGATTTCCGGCATGCACTTTTAAATAAATTTTCTAAAAGCCCGATTTCTGCTTCCTTGAAGGGTCAGTCGGGGCAGAAGGTAAGCGTGATGATGGATGCGGTGGATGAGATAGATCCCTATTTCAGCCGCTATATTCCGCAAATGATCCAGTCATCTGTAGTGCCGATCATGATTCTGATTGCGATTTTCACGCAGCATATGAATTCGGGATGGATCATTATTGTCACAGCACCATTCATCCCCATATTTATGATTGTAGTGGGGCTTAAAACGAAGAAGAAATCCGAAGAACAGATGGATAAGCTTGCTGCGTTCTCCGGAAGGTTTCTTGATACGCTGCAAGGCTTGACCACTTTGAAGCTGTTCGGCAGGTCACAAAGGCAAAAGGAAACCATCCGTGACAGCAGCCTTTCTTTCCGTGAAGCGACAATGGAAGTGCTGAAGATTGCGTTTCTTTCTTCACTTATGCTAGAGCTGATTTCGATGCTTGCAATTGGACTTATCGCATTGGAAATTGGTCTGCAAATGGTCGTTTTTAAAAATATGACATTCTTTCCGGCGTTCTTCGTTCTGGTGCTGGCACCTGAATTCTACTTGTACCTGAAGGATCTAGGGAGTGCGTTCCATACAGGGCGTGGCAGCATGGGAGCAGCGAAAAAGGTGACAGACGAGCTGGCGGTGGAGGAAGAGCCGATCGAATGGGGCAGCGGAGAGCTGGCCAACCCGGAATTGCCTCCAGTCATCGAACTGAAAAACATCGGTTTCAGTTATGCGCCAACCGGCTTCACCCTGAAAAACATACAAACTCAAATCCCTGCTTATGGACAAATCGCCATTGTCGGGAGAAGCGGGGCTGGGAAATCCACGCTGCTTAATCTGATGGCTGGACTGATCCCCCCGACTATAGGGGAAGTGCGGGTAGACGGTCAACCGTTATATAGCTACAGGGAATCAGAATGGTTCGATCAGCTCAGCTACATCTCACAGAACCCGTATCTTTTTTCCGGAACGATTGCCGAAAACATCGCCATTGGTGGAAAAGCTGACGCTACTCGCGAGGAAATGGAGCACGCGGCGAAAAAGGCGGGCATTCTTCCACTAATCCAATCACTGGAGCATGGATTCGATACATTAATCGGGGAAGCAGGTAGAGGCCTTTCAGGAGGCGAAAAGCAGCGGCTTGCCTTGGCGAGGGCTTTCCTGAAGAGGCCGAATATCATTCTTTTCGATGAACCGACGACAGGTTTGGATTTGCAGACGGAGCGGATTTTGCAGAGGTCGATGGAGGAATTGGCGAAGACGTCGACCGTCATCACAGTGGCGCATCGTCTGCACACGATAAAAAAAGCGGATAAAATCCTTTTGTTGGAAGGTGGGGAGCTGATCGCCGAGGGTACTCATGAAGCGCT
This sequence comes from Sutcliffiella sp. NPDC057660, assembly GCF_042800035.1. NCBI lineage: Bacteria > Bacillati > Bacillota > Bacilli > Caryophanales > Bacillaceae > Sutcliffiella > Sutcliffiella sp. NPDC057660. The sequence continues at coordinate 52,064 of NZ_JBHVHV010000014.1, read as the reverse complement.
TCTCAGCTCAGTTCCCGCTTACAGGCAAATGGTTTCCGTACAGCAGGGAGGTGGAGCGGAATGAAAGATTTAGCGATCGTGATAAAGCTGATGATGATAGAGAAGAAGGATATTTTCCTTTCCATCTTGCTTGGATTCACAGCAGGAATTGCGGCGGTGGGGCTTTTCGCATCAAGCGGATACTTGATTTCAAAAGCGGCGCTCATGCCTCCGATCTACGCGCTGACCGTCATGATAGCCCTCTTGAAGCTGTTTGGCTTTGCACGCGCGCTTAGCCGATATGGGGAACGGTATTTTTCCCACCGTGCGACGTTTACGATTCTTAGCAACCTGAGGGTTTCTTTTTACGAGAAGCTGGAGCCCCTTGCACCGGGGATCTTTCAAAAATACCGGAGCGGCGACCTGCTTTCAAGAATCGTCGGAGACGTGGAAAGCCTGCAGAATTTCTTTTTGCGCATCTTCTATCCGCCGATTGTGCTGGTCATCGTATTTTTAAGTACGATTTTCTTTCTCTCGTTCTATTCGGTTTACATTGCACTCGTGATCTTTTTGGGACTGCTGTTAACAGGGTTTGTTGTCCCGGCGATTTTCGCGTGGAAGCAGCGCAAGGTACTAAGCAGGGTGAGGGAAGAGCGTGGAGAGCTTTCAACGGAAGTAACGGAGCTGCTTTATGGTTTCCGTGATTTGAAAATTTACCAGAAACTTACCGGAAAAGAGGAGCAGCTCGTGAAGGCGGCCGATTCCTATCTGAAGGAGCAGGAGCGCGAAGGTGTGCAGGCGATGTTCAATCAATCGGTGAACTCCTTTGCTTCACTTTTTGTATCCTGGATGGTGCTGGCGCTTGGGGCATTTTTAGTGGTGAAAGGCGATTTGAACGGTTTGTTCCTTGCGATGCTCGTGATGATCTCGTTGACCGTATTTGAAAATGCCACTCCGATGGCGGTGTTCCCGAACCATCTGGAGGACAGCCGCAGGGCAGCCGCGAGATTGTATTCGGTGGTGAAGGATGAGAACAAGGTGAACGGTGAGGAGCCTGTTGAGATGCTTCCGATTGGCGAAGCACTGGATGTGGAGCTTGAGAAGGTCAGCTTTACTTTTCCCGACGAGCAGCGGGTTACATTGAATGAAATCAGCTTGAGCTTGCCTGCCGGATCCAAAACAGCGATTGTCGGCCCGAGCGGTTCTGGTAAATCGACCGTTCTGCAACTGCTGCTGAAAATCCAGGAGGCGGACACCGGATCGGTTCGTATGGGTGGTATCCCGATTTCACAGATGGTACAGGAAAATCTTTGGGAGAACACGAATGTTGTCCTGCAGGAGAATCACTTTTTCTACGGCAGCATCAGGGATAATCTGATGCTTGCGGGGGAGGAGCTGGAGGACTGGTCAATGCTGACAGCTCTTGCGAAAGTCCGGCTCGACCACTTCTCGTTGGATGATAGGGTGCTGGAAAAAGGAGAAAACCTCTCAGGAGGCGAAAAGCAGCGTTTGGCCATTGCACGCGCTATGCTGAAGGGCGGCAGGTTATGGCTCTTGGATGAGCCGACCTCATCTGTCGATGTGTTGACGGAAAAAATGATTTTTGACCATCTATTTGAGCAGGCGAAGGAGGATACGATCGTTCTGGTGAGCCACCGTTTGACCGGCTTGGAAAAAATGGACCAGATCATCGTGATGGAACAGGGACGCATCGTGGAATCGGGAAGCTTTGCCGAGTTGATGGGACGAAAAGGGTACTTTTATGAAATGAAACAGATAGAGAAGAGCGTGTTTATGTGACTTTTGTGGAGATCGCCCCGATTTTGGAGTGGGGCGGTCTCTTTTTGCGTTTTTAAGCTGAGGGTATTAGGGTTCGTCGCTGTGCTGTGGGAGTCTATCGAACTTTTTTTGAGGTCTATAGGACAATTTTGAACTTCTATCGAACTAATTTAGCTATCCTATCGAACATTTTTCACGTTCTATCGGACTTTTTCGAATTACTGGTTCAAGCTGATCCGCGCATTTCGAAGACCGGACCGGCAAACAAAAAGCAGCCAACTCCACCGAGTTGCCTGCTCCCCAAAATTAATCCTAGTCATCCCACTCTACATAAAGCATTTTCCCTGTCACGGCATCCACATAAACGGTCACGTCATCATCGTCGTCTCCGTTTTTCTTGCCTGTGTCAATCTCCACTTCGTATACGTGGGATCCGTTTTCCCGGTCAAGCTCTACACCTTCAACAGTACCTTTTACTTCTTTTAGCGCAACCTCTTCTGCCTTCTCCAAAGTGATCAACGTTACATCTTTATTTTCTGTAGAAGCTTCTTTATGACGGCTGCTGTCGTCATCGCGGTTTTCCTTTTTCTCTTTTAAAATTTCGCCATTCTCCTGGGAGATTTTGAAATCATATTCAAACTGGTCGTCTTCCACTTCGATTTCATACACATAGCGGCCGTTTTCACGGTCCTTCTCCGCTTCTGTAATGACGCCGTTCTTTACTTTTGCCAATGCGATCTTGGATGCTTCATCGAGAGTGATTCCCTTCTGCTCTGTTTCTGCGTTTTCCACCTGCTGAAGGTTCTGCTCCTTGTTATCCTTCTTCAAAACCTCTGCTCCAACACTGACTCCGCCGATCAGGACGGCCCCTGCCATGACTGCTGTGAAAATTTTCATTATATTTTCCTCCTTTAATTTCTCTAACTGTAACTTGCTACACTTACACTATAGCCAGCGAACATTAATAGAAAAGGAGTGGAACATTAAAATATTTTAATGAAAGCAAAAAGGAACGTCGGCAAGCGCGCAACAATTAAGCAGGGCTTGCCTGACAGTCCTAATTTTAGTCCCAAGTCAACGAATGAATCTCTCCGGTATAGGCATTAATGATGACAAGTGCCTCCGTTTCTTCGTCCACTTCGATTTCCACTTCGTAGATCTTGATGCCATTTTCCTCGTCCAGCTCGATGTCGTCCACTTTCCCTGAAACCTCCTGCAACGCGATTTCCATGGCCTGCTGCGAAGTTAACATCGTAGGGGGAGGTGCTTCTTCAGATGGCGGAGTTTCTGCTGGTGGATCGGCCGGTTTTGGTTCATCGCCAGCAGGAGGCGTAGCATCATCATTTGCTTGCAGGCGCTTCAAGGAGGTAACCTCCCGGGATTCTCCGTCTATGACGATCTGGTACACCCCTTTTTCATTTTCAATCATGACAACATACTCAGTGCCCATAACAGAAATCGACTGGATGCTACTGTCTTCATATTGCGTCTCAACCAACTCCTGGATTTCCTCTTCTGAAGCAAGCGCTGCGGTCTCCTTGAAAAAGAGGAAGTAGACGGAGGTTGCGCCAGCTAACACAAACAATAGAACTGCAAGCAATATCCATTTACTTTTCATCTATTTCTGCCTTCCTTTCCCCTTGTTTAGGAAGCGTGACCGTCACCGTCGTACCGATTCCCTCCGTACTGTCGAGGGAGATGCTGCCCTTGTGCTCCTCGACTATTTTTTTGGCAATGGACAGTCCAAGTCCCGCCCCGCCTGTCTCGCGGGTACGTGCTTTATCCACCCGGTAGAAGCGGTCGAAAATCTTATCCTTGTCTTCCTGTGGAATTCCGACGCCCCTATCCTGTACGGAAAAAGAGCAGGTTCCCGACGTTTCGTTCAATGTCAACGTGATGCTGTCCCCACTATATTTTCGGGCATTGTCCAGTAAAATATAGACCACTTGCTTTATCTTGTTTTCATCTGCCCATAGGCGAAAGTCTGAACCAATGGTAATAATTTCGATATCACGTTGGAAGGTGACTCTCATATGCTTAGCGGCATTTTCGCATATCTGCAAAAGATCGAGCTCGTTCTTTTCAAGCGCCAATCTCGAATCGGCATTCGCGAGCTCCAGCATCTGCTCGGTCATCTCCTTCATCCGCACCGCCTCGGAATAGATCGCATTAACCGATTCCTCAAGAAGCTCAGGCTTTCGCATTCCCCAGCGCTTCAGCATGCTGGCATAGCTTTCAATGACCGTCAGTGGCGTCTTCAGTTCATGGGAAGCATCGGAAACAAACCTTTGCTGCTTTTGATAGTTCTTTTCCAGAAGATCGATCATCTGGTTGAAGGTCAGTCCCATTGTATAGAGCTCATCCTTGGAGGAGGAGGTCAGCTCGATTTTCTGGTAGTCCCCGGTGGATTGGATCTGCTTCATGGTGCTGGTAAGTGCATGGATCGGTGTCAAAATCAACCTGCTGAGCATGTTCCCAAAGAACAATGCAGGTAATAGGACAAATAGTGATGCCAGGGAAAGTACAATCAGCAAAGTCCGCAGCGTATTCTGCGATTCCTCGAGACTTTCCGTCACCTCGAGCATCACGATGGTGCCATCCGTCCATATGATAGGAATCGATACAACGGCATAGGCAATATCGTCGAACCTGCGGATTTCCATGGATTGCTGGCTTTGAAATTTGGTGGGCAATTGCCTCATATAGGCTTTGCGCGAGGTGGCGAAGACGGATTTGGTATCTTCGTCGATCACCCGGATCATGCCGTTTGCCGGAAGATAGGCACGCAGCAGATTGTCGAGATTATCATCCACCGCTATCGCATCGTTGACCTCTTTTACCACCGTTTTGGTATGCTCGGTCACACGGCTGACTTCATTGTCAAAAATGATTTTTTGAAAAAGGAAATAGATAGCCCCGTTAATTAAAAGGAGCATGATGACGAGCCAGACGCTCGAAAACAGGAGGATTTTACTTTTTATCTTCATCCTTCTACTCCTTTAGGCGATACCCGACACCGCGGATGGTCTGAAGTGAGTCAGTGACGGGCAGTTTTTTCCGAAGATGCCTCACATACACATCTACTATATTGGTGTCGCCATAATAGTCGAAGCCCCATACCTTTGTAAGGATCTGCTCCCGGTTCAGGGCCTGGCCCTTATTCTGGATAAAAAAGGCGAACAGCTCAAATTCCTTTGGGGTCAGGTCGATCTGTTCGTCCAGATGTTTCACTTCTCTCGTCTTTTCATTAACGGAAAGGTCATGAAACGTGAGGATGTCGCTAGTATCCGGTCGGGCACTCACCGTACGGATGGTCGCCCGGACCCTTGCAAGCAGCTCCTCGATTTCAAATGGTTTCGTCATATAATCGTTCGCACCCAGGTCCAGTCCGCTGACTTTGTCCGGAATGGAATTTCTCGCTGTCAGCAGGATGACCGGCGTGGTGGAGCCGGTGGCACGTATCCGGCGCAAGACCTCCATGCCGCTAAGCTCAGGGAGCATGACATCAAGGAGGACAAGGTCCCAACTGCCTTCTTTGAATTTTTCCAGTCCGCTTAAGCCGGTAAAGGCAGCATCCGTTTCGTAGCCTTCATGCTCCAGTTCAAGCTGAAGAACCCGCGCAATTTTCTTTTCATCTTCCACAATCAATATTTTGGTCATCGCTATTTCTCCTGTTCTGTAAAAATAGGATCCGTTTGTATTCTTTATAACATAAATTATCGCTGTATTCCTAGAAAGTGTCGTTGACGACAGATGATAGGAAGTAGTATATTAGGAGTAATTGAAAATCATTCTCATTAGTGTCTCGAAGAAAATAATACTAGATTATGAGATTTACAGGTACACTATAGAAAAATACTACATAGAAAAAAGGAGGGAAAAGCGTGCTGCGACGTTTTTTTTCTTACTATAAGCCGTACAAATGGCTGTTTATCCTCGATTTTTCCTGCGCGGTTCTTGTTGGGCTGCTAGAGCTTGCCTTTCCACTCGCTGTCAATCAGGTAATCGACCGACTCTTGCCGGAATCCAACTGGACGCTCATTGTCTGGGCCTGCATCGGACTGATGGCGATATATGCAATCAACACAGGTCTGCATTTTGTCGTGACCTACTGGGGGCATATGCTCGGAATCAATATTGAGACCGATATGCGCCGCAAGCTTTTTCAGCATATGCAGAAGCTTAGCTTCAGCTACTATGACAACAACAAAACCGGACATTCCATCTCCCGTCTGACAAAGGACCTCGAGGAAATCGGCGAGGTGGCGCATCATGGACCGGAGGATGTGTTCGTCGCTGTGATGACCCTGATCGGTTCATTTGCGCTCATGCTGTCCATCAACTGGAAGCTCGCGATCCTTTCATTTTTGGTCATTCCATTGCTGATGGTGCTCGCCATTCATTTTAATAAAAAAATGACCCGCACATTCCGCCGAATGTTCGGGGATGTGGCGGAAATCAATGCGAGGGTGGAGGACAGCATCGGGGGGATCCGTGTCGTGCAGGCCTTTGCCAATGAAAAGCATGAGCAGAAGCAATTTGCCGTAAACAATGAAAACTACCGTAATACGAAACTGGCATCCTATAAAATCATGGCCCAGAACGTGACGGCGAACTATATGCTGATGCGTCTTGTTACACTGTTCACACTGCTGTTCGGTACGTTCTTCGTCATTCGAGGCGATTTGACTTATGGGGAATTTGTCGCCTTTATTTTACTGTCAAATGTTTTAATGGGGCCTATTCAGAAAATCAATGCAGTCATTGAGAGCTATCCGAAGGGAATTGCCGGATTCAAGCGTTATGTGGAAATCCTGGATACGGAGCCGGATATCGCCGATGCACCGGGGGCCGTGGCGGCAGAGCTTGAAGGCGAGATTCATTATCACAACGTTACCTTCGGCTATGAGGGTACGGAGCGGGTGCTGAAGAATATAAACTTGAACATTCGTGCAGGGGAGACAGTGGCGTTTGTCGGTCCGTCTGGTGCCGGGAAAACGACGCTGTGCAGTCTGTTGCCGCGGTTCTATGAGCTTGAGGAAGGTAGCATTCTGATTGATGGTTATGACACGCGCGAACTGACACTGGAGTCCTTGCGAAGCCAGATCGGGATTGTCCAGCAGGATGTATTCCTATTCTCCGGTACCGTGCGTGAAAATATCGCATACGGCAAACTGGATGCCGCAGATGAGGAAATTATGGAAGCTGCCCGCCGCTCGCAATTGGATGAGTTTATTGCCTCGCAGCCTCATGGTCTAGATACCATCATTGGGGAGCGAGGCGTGAAGCTATCCGGCGGGCAGAAGCAGCGTTTGGCCATTTCGCGCATCTTCCTGAAAAATCCGCCGATCTTGATTCTGGATGAAGCGACTTCCGCGCTGGATACAGAAACAGAACGCGCCATTCAGGGGGCGTTGAATGAGCTCTCCAAGGATAGAACCACCCTTGTCATTGCGCACCGACTGGCCACCATCAAGAATGCCGACCGGATCATGGTTGTCACGAAGGATGGAATTGCCGAGCAGGGACGCCATGAAGAACTGATCGAGGCGGAGGGAATCTACAGCAGGCTCCATGCTGCCCAGTTCGGATAAGGAGAATTATTAGTAATCCGCGTTTCGAATAAATGCCTCCGGGGAATGTAAGAGATAACAACAACTAATACATTTCTAGGAGGAATTATAGATGAGAAAAACAATATTAGGTGTATACGATTCGGAATTGGAAACCAAAAATGTAGTGGAAGGCCTGATTGTCCATGGCTATACTGCAAATGAGATTTCAGTAGTGTCCCAGCATAAAATGAGCAGCTCCGATTTTCCGGAGGGCACCAATGTTGAGAGGGTGACGACGGAGCCAGAGGATGATTCCGTCATGGATAAGATAAAGCACGCCATTATGCCGGATGAAGCACAAGAAACAGAAGGTGTCGGAAACCGCCTGCTTGCAATGGGAGTATCAGACCGAGAAGCGCCAATGTATGCAACGGATATCGAGAACGGCAGAATTGTCGTACTGGTGGATGAAGCGAATCATAGAGGAAAGCCGGTAGAAAGTACAAAGCCGATTTCCGTTATGGAGGAACAGACTGAACCTTCCTATCGAGTTGATCCATTGGAAGAGCATGCTAACCCTAAGGAGCATAATCCCTTCACAGGAATCGATGAAGAAACAAAGACCGCCCGTGCCAAAAGAGAGGCGGATATGCTGAAGCAGGCAGATCTATATAAGCTATAAGATGGGTGCTTACACTTTGGTGTAGGCGCTTTTTTTTGGCGGGTGTTGGCAGGGTACGTGCAGATGCAGGTGGAATGCGATGATAATGTAATTTTCCCTTTAATTGGAAAGTTGACAGATAATGAGTCATTTTGGATCGATTAACAGGTGGAATGGACAGATTAGGGCGTGGTTTGGACCGATTCCTGGACATTTTGGACCGATTATTGCCACTTTTGGACAGATTAACAAAATTCAGCCCCCGAACAACCCACATGTTCCATGTACACCCCAGAACCAGCCCCTCCGAAACCCATATACCAATATAGCTATTTTTAAACAAACGTTTGATTAAACGAGAAACAAAATGCAGACTTCCCATTGCATGCAGCCTATTGTCGAAAAATGAACTTTTTAAATTGTTATATAAAAATAAGAAGGGGTCAGGCCCCTTCAAATTTCGACAAATCCTTCACTGCCGGTCCTTCGATGACTTCTCCTTTGTAGTTGAAGCGGGAGGCGTGGCATGGGCAGTCCCAGGAGCGTTCGGCGTTGTTCCATTCGACGTCGCAGCCCATGTGGGTGCAGGTAGGGTGGACGAGGTGGCAGTGTCCGGCGGTGTCCTTATAGGCGCCGACTTTTTTGCCGTCCACTTTGACCAATGCGCCTTCATCGGGACCCAGGTCTTCAAGCAGGCGATCCTGTCGCTTTGCTTTACCTTTTACAAGCTCTTTGGCGACATTGGCGTTCTCTTTTACAAAGCTTTTGATGGAGGCAGGCTTCCATTCGCTTCGGCTCGGATCAAACAACTCCTTGTAGGGATTTGCTTGATGAAGAATCAAGTCCTTAAGAACCAATGCAGCCGCTGTTCCGTTTGTCATGCCCCATTTAGCATAACCGGTTGCAACCAGCACGTTATTGTTGCCGGAACGCATTTGTCCGATATAAGGGACTTTGTCGAGCGTAAAGATGTCCTGGGAGGACCACCGATAAGGGATATCTATAATACCGCCGAAATAGCGATCGCCGAAATCGGCCAGTTTTTCATAGTTCTGCAGGGTTTCCTGCTTGCTTTGTCCGACAGGGTGTCCTTCCCCACCGAGCAGCAGGAGCTTTTCGCCATCAGGACTGAGGGAATAGCGAAGCGAGCGTGATGGTTTGTCCGCACTGAGATACATGCCATCGGGAATCTCCGAACGAACACTAACCGCAATCGCATAGGAACGTTCCACATGCAATCTGGAAAAATAAAGTCCATCAAAATCATTGAACGGAAAATGAGAGCTGACTATGACGTGTTTACTTTTTATCTGATGGCCATCTGTCGTTTTTACAAGCGGCTGTTTTTCTTTTTCGATTTCCTCTGCCCGTGTCTGTTCAAACACCTTTCCACCGAGCCGTAAGAATTCAGCCAACATGCCCTGAAGGTAAATGACCGGGTGGAACTGTGCCTGATCTCTTATCACTATGGCACTCTTCCACTCGAATGGAAGGTCAACATCAACGCTTGCAGCATAACCACCATTCAGGCCAAGTCGTTCATATGCTTCTGCTTCCTTTTCGATTTCCTTTTCTGTGGTGGATGAAGAGGCGTAAACATAGGCATTCTGAGAGGTCAGCTCACAGTCAATATTCAATTCTTTGGATGTTTTTCTGATAAAAGAAAGGGCATTTTGATTTGCGTTGTAATATTGTTTTGCAACACCCTCGCCAACCGTCCGGATCAACTCGTTATATATCAACCCATGCTGGGAAGAGATTTTCGCAGTTGTATAACCGGTTGTTCCAGCGATTACTTTTCCTGCATCCACGAGTACAACCTTAATCCCTTCTTTTGCAAGGAGATAGGCGGTTGTAATTCCCGTGATTCCTGCCCCGACAATCGTGACATCTGTGATGATGTTGTCTCTTAAGGGTTGGAAAGAAGAGAGGGGAGGGTATTCTCTCCATAAGGATTTACTGAATTTTGGTATTTCCACATTTAATTCTTTCATTTGCAGCCTCCTTAAATCTGTTATACAAGATTAGTACCCTATCAAACTCGAATCAATCCTCCAAAGGATATCGGGTATTTTTTGTGTCCCTGTACCGGGAAAAGGATGGCATGCTGCTTGTCGGCGATGCATTTGTGACGGTCAAACAGGAATCACTCTATAAAGTATTGGTCCAGGAACAGGAGATAAGCGGTCCTCCAAGTTATTTGACGACCGATTGAAAGCGGCATGGGATTCGGTGAAAAAGCTTCACACCCTGAATCCATCTGTGGCCGCAACAGATCATGGCGAACCGATGTCCGGGGAACTGCTGGCAAGCTCACTGGAGGAATTGGTACGGGACTTTGAAACCATAGCCATACCCGACCATGGGAGGTTCATCTGATGGATGACGGAGATGTTGATTGCCAAAACGGTATAAAAAATCCCCTTATTCCATGAATTCCATCTCCAACTCGTTTAGTATGGTAGATAGAAGAAACGAATAAAGGGTGGAGAGTGTTGGAGAAAATTGAACTGAGTTATCGTTTTGGGCCAAGAGATGCAAAAGAGGGCTTAAGAAATCTGCCTCGTGCAAAGCTGGTTGAAAGGCTGGTATATGTAATCCTGCCGTTGATGGTAGTTCTTATGGCCATCTCTTCCGGAATATGGAGTGCTTTTGAGATAATACTTTTGTTGATATTGGGCTGCGCGATATTTTTTGTGGTTTTTTACGTGTTTATTTTTATCGGACTATCGGTGCTTGGCCGCATTTTATACAAAAAGACATTTTCTGATCTTTCAAAAAAGATCAGGATCACATATCATCTTGGAGATGACTATTTTACAGCCGGTAAAGAAAATCTCAAAATTCCGATTGATAATAATTTGAAGCTTGTAACGACAAAACGCAATCATTTACTTTACTTCGGTAAAATGATGAAAGCAAAGGTCCTGATCATTCCTAAGGAATACGAAGGGGACAAAAGATACCAGGAGCAGGTTGTCATTTTTATCGATGAAGTAAAGAAGCAGCTTGCAGCATAAAAAAGGAATGGTCCCTAAGTTAATGGACCATTCCTTACTTTATTTCAACCACAAATATATAACTTGCTGTTCCTTCTGGCCATTCGCCGTTAACCTCATAGATATAACGCCCTATATCTGAAGGGAGAACTATCGTATTTCCCTCTAGAGCCACTTCTTCGGTATTTCCATCTTCCAAATGAACAAACACCTCAAGCTCCGGAACGGAATCTGAATCAAATTTAATGGCTACTTTTTCTTCAGGTTTCAGCTCCACTGCATCCATTCTTGCCCCGATAACAGTTGGAGTATCGGCTTCAACGGACACACTTTCTTCTGTATCCCCGTTTCTTTCCGTCCAATTATATGCGCCGTGCTCAGAATAGAGTAATGCATCATCCGATAACGCCAATTGAATTTCAGGAGGTTTGATCCGTTGGCTCGTTTTCGTATCCACTGCCTTTTGTGGGGAAGAAGGTGGTGTAGAACACCCTGATAGAAATACAGATATTAAAAAAATTGAAATCACAAAGTATCTCATGCATTTTCTTCCTTTTTAAGTTTATTGGGAGTGTAGAAATGAAAAGCTAGAATGCAAAGCTCTTCTAGCTTTTCATTTGTTATTTAACTCTATTTCTTATAAAAAGTTTTTTGGATATAGGTCCCTGTAGGCTTGTAGGCGAAGCTTGATCCAGCTAAATATTCGCTCCCGAAAAGAGGGTCCTTATACACGTTATACTTTTTCTTCAGAAATGTCTTATAGATATTAACGACAAGTTTTTGACTGGAACTAACAGGTGTATTACTTGTCATTGTGATTGAATAGTTCGTATTGTATTTGAAACTTACACCGGCTTCTATAACAGACCAACTGGCACCAAAATTAGATCCGAATTCTGTAGTGTGCCCTTCTGTTTTACTAATTTTAAATGTATCTGGCCCATCTACAACAAACCGATGGAGCAAATCATCAGAACTGTTATAGAATCCGTGGCCATAATCAGTTACCGTTACTCTATATGAGTTTATATTATTGTTAATTTCTTCTTTTTCTTGTTTCTCCTCAATGTATTCATACTCTATTTTATATAATTTTTTTCCATCGAACTCTAAAGGGATGTTATGTTCAGCCGCATGATCATGCAATTCATCAACTTCGTTTATGACAAGGTCACTCAGTCTTACCTTTTGAGTCTTTGATGTATCATTCATAGAATCTGAGCTGGCAAAAGCAAATACGGGTACCATTAGCAAAAGTAGCAGCGACAAAAATAAGATTTTAATTTTTCTCAAAAGAAAATCTCTCCTTTTCATTAAATGAAATTTAAACACTATCGTCCATAAGGCAAAAGTATGGGCCGCCATTCATTTAATCATGAATCTGCTAAAACTGTACGCGCACGCTTATTAATATTTGATGTTTTTTCCAATTATCCTTCTTTTTGGGATATTCTTCTAGGAATATTCGATGCTCCTAATATAAGAATTTCACATACTCTTTTGAAAATCTCCCACATTTAAGGTAAAATTCAAAGAGGAAAGGCTATCAAGGAATCAGGTGATAGCTCAATTAAAAAGATTACGATGCAAGGAGAATATAACATGTCAAAAGTATTTGTATTAGGACATAAAAATCCGGACACAGATTCCATCTGTTCCGCTATTGCGTATGCAGAATTGAAAAAACAGTTGGGGATGGACGCAGAACCGGTTCGCCTTGGTGAATTGAACGGGGAAACGGAATATGCGCTAAAAACTTTCAATGCGGAAGTGCCTCGATTAATTGAGACGGCAGCAAATGAAGTGCAGGAAGTGATTCTTGTAGACCACAATGAATTCCAGCAAAGCGTGAGGGACATTAATCAGGTACGTGTGCTGGAGGTTATCGACCACCACCGTATTGCGAACTTCGAGACAAGCGACCCGTTGTACTATCGTGCAGAGCCTGTTGGATGTACAGCTACGATTCTTAACAAGCTTTACAAAGAGAACAATGTGGAAATCACGAAAGAGGTTGCAGGATTGATGCTTTCTGCCATCATTTCTGACTCCCTGCTATTCAAATCCCCGACGTGCACCGAGCAGGACGTACAAGCGGCAAATGAACTTGCAGCAATTGCGGGAGTGGATGCGAACAGCTATGGCTTGGACATGCTGAAGGCTGGTGCTGACCTGAGCGACAAAACAGTCGGGCAGCTGATCACACTCGATGCAAAAGAGTTCCAGATGGGCGACTACAAAGTGGAGATCGCACAGGTGAACACAGTGGATACTGCTGATGTATTAAAGCTGCAGGAAGAGCTGGAGCTGGCTATCCTTAATACGATCGCGAGCAAAGGATTGGACCTGTTTGTATTTGTTGTAACAGATATCCTGACAAATGATTCCATTGCACTTGCTCTTGGTAAAGAGACAGCAGCTGTGGAGAAGGCCTACAACGTAACACTTGAAAACAACACAGCTCTATTGCGTGGAGTAGTTTCCCGTAAGAAGCAGGTTGTTCCGGTATTGACGGATACCTTAACAAAATAATCTTACCCATAAATAAAGCTGGCAGGCATCGTAATAAACCGATGCCTGCCAGCTTTTTTATTTCATATATCTACGGCCGTCTGCGTCCAGCAAATAGATTCCAGACCAGCGCGATAAGTGCTACTACTAAAACGATATGGATTAAGTTACCTGCTACATCAAATGCGAATCCAAGTAACCATAAAATGATTAAAACTGCAAATACGGTCCATAACATATGCGGTTGCCTCCTCAAAATCTTATTAAAAGCTTATGATTGGTTTTCCCTAAGCCATTTCAAAATAAACGTAGTATTTGTTTCTAAATGGATAATCAATATGATAGCTGTTTTCTGACTGACTCCACTGTTTTTTCCATATGGAGCCAGTCAACTTGTCCTCATGTTTGTGTACGCGGTCAGACTCGACGACGTCCTGAAAATAGGTTGAATACAATTGCCAATAACGCAAGTACAAGAAGGATATGAATAAGTCCCCCGCCAATTTCCATTGCGAATCCCAAGATCCAAAGTACGATTAATACAGCAAATACTGTCCATAACATAATAAGTTCCTCCTCGATAGTTGTTTTTTGGTAAATTTTTTCAACGTCTACATAGAAGGTAATTCCCCAAGGCTCAGAATATTAAACAAAAATTTATTTCGGGAAATAGTCTAGGAAGATGGAATCAATTTCAGGAACAAGCGAAATTACAGGTTTTAAAACTGTCAAAGGTGGAATTCAGTAACTAGTGACAAGCTAGCTAGAATGTCACAACTAAACATTTGGGAGGTGATTTTCATGAATCAGGCAACCATGAAAGGAAAGTGGAACCAGATGAAAGGCGAAGCTAAGAAGAAATGGGGCAATCTCACAGATGATGATCTTCAGCAGGTTGAGGGAGATCACGACAAGCTAGTAGGCAAGATTCAAGAACGGTATGGAAAATCAAAAGAAGAAGCGGAACGCGAAGTGAACGATTGGAACAAAACATACTAAATATGAAAAGAGGAGATGGATAAAGTGGCTAACAACAATAATAGTAATAACAATAATGATAACAACAATAACAATAACAGTAATAACAACAGTGGAAACAACAGCAACAGCGGGAACAACAGCAATAGCGGAAACAACAGCAACAGCAGCAACAGCGGAAACAGCAGCAACAGCGGGAACAACAGCAACAGCGGGAACAGCAGCAATAGCGGGAACAGCAGCAACAGCGGGAACAGCAGCAACAGCGGGAACAGCAGCAATAGCGGGAACAGCAGCAATAGCGGGAACAGCAGCAACAGCGGGAACAGCAGCAATAGCGGGAACAGCAGCAATAGCGGGAACAACAGCAACAGCGGGAACAGCAGCAACAGCAACAGCAGCTCCACCAACAGTAGCAGTAACAGCAGCGATAGCAGAGGAGGAAATATGAGCCGTGAAGAGGCGGGGAGAAAAGGTGGAGAAAAAGTCAAAGAGAAATATGGAACAGAACACTTTGCAGAGATCGGAAAAAAAGGTGGAAACACATCCAACAACTCAAATAACTCCAATAATTCCAACTAAGGTGATAAGTACTAATAAAAAAGCAGCCTCCGACAAGGGCTGCTTCTTCCAATTAAATGAAGTGGAAAAGGAGAGAGAAGATATGAAAAAAGAAGATATTACACAACGGCAAACAGACGGACAGCCGGCACAGGAGCAGAAAAAGCAGCCAGGTGATGAACATAAAATGGTACCTGAACCGATTTTTGATAATCCCTCCTATAAAGGGAGTGGGAAGCTTGAAGGCAAAAATGCCATCATCACCGGTGGAGACAGCGGGATTGGCAGGGCAGTTGCCATTGCTTTTGCAAAAGAAGGGGCAAATGTAAGCATCGTGTATTTGGATGAGCATGAGGATGCTAAGGAAACGAAGCGTCTGGTGGAGAATTACGGAACTAGATGTCTTCTGTATTCCGGGGATGTCGGGGAGGAGCGTTTTTGTACAGATGTAGTGAAGCAGACTGTGGAGGAGCTCGGAGGTCTACATATTCTTGTGAATAATGCCGCTGAGCAGCATTACCAGGAGAAAATCGAGGATATCTCATCCGATCAGTTGACCCGAACCTTCAAAACGAACATCTTTTCCTATTTCTATTTTATCCAGGCTGCCATGCCGTATCTGAAAGAAGGAAGCTCCATTATCAATACGGCATCCATTGTCGCGTATAAAGGACAGCCGGTTCTGATGGATTATGCCGCAACAAAAGGCGCGATTGTCGCGCTGACCCGTTCCTTATCCGTCAATATCGTAGGAAGCGGAATCAGGGTCAACGGGGTGGCGCCTGGTCCAATCTGGACTCCATTAATACCTGCTTCCTTCCCGGGAGACGATGTGGAGGATTTCGGCACCGACTCTCCCATGGGACGTCCAGGACAGCCTTCGGAGCTTGCACCAGCCTATGTTTACTTGGCTTCGGACGATTCCACCTATGTGTCCGGGCAAATGATTCATGTGAATGGCGGAACAGTCGTGAACGGATAAAGAAAAAATGCCCAGAGCTGACTCTGGGCATTTTTTATAAATTCCGGACATTCCGGTCATGTAGCAGGCTTAATTCAAGGTCACGCGAGAGAATCCTCAGTGCTTCCCCTCCTGCACAGCTGTTACCTTTTTTGTTGATGGCAGGACCGATGATACCGATGCCCATGCGGCCTGGTACGGATCCGACAATCCCGCCTGAAACGCCGCTTTTTAAAGGGAAACCGACCTCCACTGCATAGGTCCCGGATTCATTGTACATCCCGGATGTCAGCATGATGGCTTTTACCGTTCGGATATTCTCCGGCTGGATGATTTGTTTCTTTCCTCCGATCAGCTTTCCATGATTGGATAAGAAGCAGCCCATCTTGGCTAGTGCCAGGGAATTGATCTCAATGGAATTCACTCGATTATACAGGTCCAACGCGGCATCTGACTCTTGGCTGGAAAGGACTCCGGTGCTTTCCATGAAATAAGCAAGGGATTTATTGCGAGCGCCATTTTTACATTCTGCCTTATATACGTCCTCACTCATAGTAATCTTATTGTTTTCCGTGATTTTACGGAGGAAATCGAGTATCCTTTCAAAGCGTTCTTCCACCGTGGAGCCTTTGATCAGACTTGCGGTGGCAATTGCCCCTGAATTGATCATCGGATTATATGGTCGCCTTCCACCGTACTCCTCCAGATTGGAAATGGAGTTGAAAAGATCATCCGTAGGTTCCATGCCGACCTTCTGGAAGACAATGTCCTTTCCAAAATCCTCCAAAGCCATTAACAGGAGAATGACTTTTGAAATGCTTTGAAAGGAAAAGTTGTCCTGATCTTCACCGGCAGAATAGGTCTCCCCATCAAGCGTGACAATTGTTACTCCCAGATTGGTCAGATGGGACTGGTCCAAATCGGGAATATGATCGATGACCCTGCCGCGGGAGGCAAAAGGCCTGCATGCCTTCACCACTTCTTCTATATATTCATTTGTAAGTTCAACCAATTATTCTTCCTCCTCAAATCTTGCTTGATTCCTATTACATCTATACCCCAAAAATGGTGGAATATAAGCAGACAGAGGGCACAAGAGCAGAACCTAAAAAAAATGCCATTCCACTAAAAGGAACGGCATTTTTTACATTATAGATTTATTTCATTCAGACTATTTGCTTTCTGTTCTGTCAGATGATAGATGTAGCGATAAAATCTAACTGTAAGGATAGCTAACAAAGCAATGGTAGCGAGCATGGTAAAGAAAATCCATTCCTGCGTCCAGCTGTTGAAAATGGCGAACACGCTTCCGGCACCATAGAGCAATCCCAGAAGGTAAAGCGCATTGAATTTTGGTAAAATAACTTGAATGATGCCGAAGACACCGAATGTGATAATACCGCCAATAAATAGCTGGATAAGCAATACAAATAGAAATTCCATCTTCCAACCTCCTATAGTCTAGTAGAAACTATTTGCAACCATACAATATGACCTGATTGTTAATAGTTTCTGCAAGAGGAGGGGAGTATCCTTTCAATTTTCCATAAATCGTTCATATAGGCTAGTTTTTCCTATCACTCACTTGCTTTAAAAGGAAAATTGTACTGTCTTTTTGCAGTATTAAAGTTGGAGAACTCGGCCTGAAATTCATTGTTCCTGACAAACGTCACTTCTTTCCCATCTTTGAAATAGAAGATCATGGTGTGCTTTTCTTCCTCGGTGGGAGGAGAAACCAAAATGACCTCTTTTACTTCCTCCCAGGAATAGGTATGGGTTTTAAAAGAAAACGGTTCTCCCCAGGCGATTTCCTCTGTACTCAAAGATTTGAAGGAGTAGGTCCCCATCACAAATAAAACTCCAGCCAATACCAATCCCAGGCCTGTGAAATAGAATGCCTTTTTAACAAAAAAGGAGGATATGAATAAGCCCAATACCAGCATCAGGGCTGATATCCCATACAGTCCATAGGCGGTACTTGGAGTTTGAAGAAGCCAGACGCTTACATCATCAAACAGGATCCCCTGAAAAATAAAAGGCCCAACAAGTATGTAAAAAGGTGTCAAAATTAAAACGGCGATGGCGCCCATCATATAAAGATGCTTTTTTTCGTAATTTACCAACGTTAATAATCCCCCTGTATACCAAAAAATAATTTAAGTTTCGGAATATTCGAATATAATTATACATCATCTGGTAAAAGATGAGAATTATTTTGTCGAAGGTTATCTGAGCGAAAGTGGAGAATTAAAGATACAGACAAAAAGGAGGTAGAAAAATTGAATACTTATATTTATGTATTACGCTTACCGGAAAGACTTTATGACGCAGCTAACTGGACAGAGGAAGAGGACAATATCGTATCTGCGCACTTTCAATATCTAAAAGAGAATGTGGAAAAGGGTGTCGTGATCCTGGCTGGAAGAACCGACCAGACAGACGCAACAGGTTTTGGCATTGTCATCTTTCAGGCGGAAAACAAGGAAGCCGCAGAACATTTCAAAAATCATGACCCGGCGGTGCAACAAGGTGTGATGACAGCGGAATTATCACGCTATCGCCTGGCCCTGCTCAATGAACAATTTTCTCTGCTTGCAAACTAAACTAAGTAAAAGCCTGCGTCATCACGATGGTATGTCACAGGCCTTCTTGTTATCAAATTTTGGCGAAATGCTGACTTTCCGTTTCAAAAGCATTCTCTTCAATCTCAAAGCCAAGGTCCTCAATCATCTGATAATCCTGTTGTGAGGCCTGGCCGCTTGTTGTTAAATAGTCACCAACAAATATGGAGTTTGCCATGTAAAGTCCCAGGCTTTGCAGAGTGCGCAGATTGTATTCACGTCCACCTGAGATACGGATTTCCTTCGTCGGATTGACAAAGCGGAACATAGCTAGGATCTTCAGACACTTCAGAGGTGTCAGATCATCGAGATGCTCAAGCTTTGTTCCTTCGATAGGATGAAGGAAATTCACCGGGATGGAATCCACGTGGAGGTCTTTTAAGCTGAACGCCATCTCCACAATATCCTCCAAGGTTTCTCCCATTCCGCAGATGACGCCGGAGCAGGGGGAGATCCCGGCATTCTTCAAGGTTTCCAGTGTCCTGATCCGGTCATCATATTGGTGGGTCGTCGTGATTTCACTGTGATGCCCTTTGCTTGTATTGATATTATGGTTAAAGCGATCCACCCCGGCTTCTTTTAGAAGATGGGCCTGTTCATCATTTACAAGCCCAAGACAGGCACAGATCTTGATGCTTTCAATGTCTTTTTTGATATCCTGAACCGCAGCCACCACCGTGTTGACATCCCGGTTGGTCGGCTTTCTTCCGCTCATCACGATGCAATAGGTGCCGATTTTATTTTTCTTCGCTTCCCTGGCCCCTTCGACGATAACCTGTTTGCTGACTAGGGGATAACTATCAATCTCGGTATCGGCTTTCATCGATTGTGAGCAGTATCCGCAGTCCTCCGGGCAAAGTCCACTTTTTGCATTAATGATCAGATTGAGTTTTACTTTGTTGCTATAATAATGTTTTCGGATTTGATAGGCCGCCTGAACGAGCTCGAGCACATTTTCATCACTTTCGGTAAGAATCTGAAGTGCTTCATCCGTAGTAAGGGAATAACCACCAATCACTTTTTCCGCAAGCTGTTTCCAAGTCATTTTGTATCACTCCTATGTCATATGTTAACTTAAACTTATTTAAAGTTTACATATGAGGGAGCGGATAGACAAGGTTTATTTTTAGTTTAAAAAGAAAATTGCAAATTGTCTTGTAAGCGTTTATAATAATTCTTCCGGCTAAAAAAGAACATAAGAGCGTTGCGTACTTTGAAAAATGTAACCCAAGGATTGTACCATGAATGGAGTTTTCTCTAGTTCATGGTTTTTTGCGTCTCCAAAACAAGCAAGGAGTGTGAAGAGGTTGGGAGAAAAAAAGAAGAAGCATCCTGAATTCGATCAGGAAGTCGAACGGCTTTTGTTTACGAAGAAATACATGGATATTGTCATCAAGGCGTCTGAAATGGACGAGGAGTCCTTTCGCTCAAGTTTCAAGGAAGCGCTCGAAGGGATGGACTTCAGTGACAGCAGTTTCAGCTACATGAACATGCTGACCAACGCCAACCTTTTGCAGCGGACACAAGAGGAAATTCGCAGCTTAAAGAAAATCTACCATAAGCCCTATTTTGCAAGAGTCGATTATAGACGAGAAGGAAAAGAGCAGGAAGAGGTCCTCTATTTCGGGAAAGCTTCCCTGTTTGATAGGGAAACACAGGATCCCATCATTGTGGACTGGCGTTCTCCTATTGCCAACCTATACTATGACGGCAGACTTGGGGACGTCCAATACGAGGCGGAGGGAGAAGTCTATGATGGCTATCTTTCCTTGAAGCGCCAATACATCATGGAAGAAGGGGAGCTGCAGGAAATCAGGGATGTTGATCTGACAACGACCGATGAACTTCTGCAGGAATCCTTGTCGGGAAGCTCAAGCAACCGTCTGACCGATATCGTATCCACCATCCAGGAGGAACAGAACCGGATCATTCGCGCAGATCTCAATAAGCCAATTATTGTCCAAGGAGCGGCGGGAAGCGGGAAGACGACTATTGCCTTACACCGTATCTCCTATTTCATCTACACCTACCAGGAGCATTTCCGTCCAGAGCAGCTGATGATCCTGGCACCGAATAATCTATTCATCGACTACATCTCAGAGGTTCTCCCGGAGCTCGGGGTGGACCGGATTTTACAGACCACATTTATCGACTATGTGAAGAGCTGTATCGGTAAGAAAATTAAACTTAGACCGCCTTCTGAAAAGCTGATGGGCTTTATCAACCACGAGTATGAGGACCCGGAAATGGTACAGTGGTTGGCAAGCTTCAAAGGGTCACTGGAGTTTAAGGAGATAATGGATGCCTATCTGTCCGACATCCTGGAGACATTGCTGCCAAAAGAAGACTTCTATCTGACCGAGAAATTCAAGCTCTATACAGCTGAGAGAATGGAGCAGCTGATCAAGCGGGAATATACCTACCTCCCCTATTACAGGCGTATCGAAAAGGTGAAGGAAGTCCTGCAGAACTACGTCCGAACCGAGAAGAAAACGCTTATACTCAAAGTGGAAAAGTTCTATGACCACAAGCTGGATAAGGCTCTTTTCAATTCCAACCTTGATCCGGCAAAGCGGAAAAGCTATGTGACAAAAGCGATGGACAAGAAGGATGAGCTCGTGAATGAGATCATGAAGGAATCACGGACGGCTGTGAATGCCTTTATTAGAAAACTCCCCAAGCACACACTCTTCTACTATTATGAGCAGCTTGTCACAGACCGGGAGCGGTTTGCGAAATACGCAAAAACGTATCTGGATGACTATCAGATCCAATATTTCATCAACCACCAGACTAACCTACATAAACAGAAAAACTATGAACTCGAAGACTTGGCTGGTCTTCTTTACCTTCAGCATAACCTGTTCGGAATCGATAAGGACCTGCGTGCAAGGAATGTGGTAATCGATGAAGCACAAGACTACAGCTATTTCCAATTGGCTGCTTTGAAAAGTGCCCTGGAAACGGACATGTTTACGATAGTGGGGGACCTGGCGCAGGGCATCCACTCCTATCGCGGCATTCAGGACTGGAATAAGGTGAAGGAAGAGATTTTCCCAAGAGCGGCTTACACCACTCTCCAGAAAAGCTACCGGACAACGGTGGAAATCATGCAGGCAGCCAATGACATTTTGGCGCTGCTTCCATTTGAGCTGCCTCGCGTGGAGCCTGTGGTTAGGCATGGTGCGAAGCCTGCGTTTGTGGAGTGGACAGAGAGTGACGCGGAAATGGTGGCAGGGATGGCCCGCGATATTGAGAAGCTATATGCGGAGGGCCGGAAAACGATCGCCATCATCGGCAAGACGGAGAAAGAATGCGGGAAGATCGACTCGCTTTTCCGGAAGCATACAGGCTTGTCTGTCCAGCTGCTGAAGGAAAATGAAGAAATCAATCAGAAGGACGTCGTCATTGTACATGCACAGCTTGCAAAAGGGCTCGAGTTCGATGCGGTCCTGCTATGTACGCTCGATGAGGCCTATACAGAAACGGAAATCGATGTAAAACTCTTATATGTTGCCATGACAAGACCTTTGCATCACCTAAGTTTCTATGGAAAGGACCGTTCTGCCTTCCTGCTCGAGCATGTGGGCGAGGGACTGGTCGATTAAGAGGCTATAGGGAGTGCCCGATACGTTTAAAGGTAGAAAATATGTTGAATCTGTTTGATTAATAAAGTTTTAACTACTAAAAGAGTTGATAAAGTAGGGGTTTCAATGAAAATGATGTTCTTGGACTGCAAAAAAGTTGCATTATTGGTGGGATCCTAAGAATTAATGGCCAAATTCTAACAAAGTCCTGAATCATTCTAACAGGTTACAATAACATTCTAACAAATTTGCAAATCATTCTAACAGAAATCCAATTCATTCTAACAAATCGGAAAAATAGGCACATTCCCAACAAAGCTCCCTCCACTGCAAAGTGGAGGGAGCTTTTCCAGATTTCTGGACGGGGTCTGGCACCCTGCCCCTAGGCCCCCTATCTTCTTTTTCGAAAAATCATTATACCCACCACCCCTATCGAGAAGAGGGTGAGGATGATTTTTCCTTCAATGCCCCATTCGAGTACACGGTAGACGGAGTAGGCTTCGAGGAGGAGAGCAGGGATTTTCCCTAGTGTGCTTGCGATGGCAAAGTGAATCAGGCTGATCCTGCTTGTTGCACCGGCCAATGTGACGAGTCCTGATGGTGCAAATGGAAAAATTCGGAGTCCTAACACCAGCAAAAATGCCCGGTATCCTTCCGTTTCCTGCAAACGGACCAGCCATTTATTACGCTCAAGTGCCTTCGGGGAGAAAGCTTTCAATCCCTTCCGGTAAAGCAGGAAACTGACAACAGCACCAACCGACTCGCCCAGAAAAGAAACAATTGTTCCCACCCAAAACCCGAAAAAGGCAATATTGGCGGCGGTGATAAAAACGCTTGGGACGAATGCGAGAATGCTGATGACCGTATTGAAGATAATACTAAGTAAAATGGCGAATGGCCCAGCAATCTCCAGCCATTCCAGAACAAAATCTTTCCACATATTTGAACGCTTCCTTATCAAAGAATTGTTTTAAAATTATAAAACATTAGGCTTTACATACCGTATAGGGGTATGTTACTTTAATATCGAGAGGAGGTCAACAACCATGGAAAACCTTCCAATAGAACCTATTTTAAATCAAGATCCAGAATCAAGCGAGTGTTGCCATGTCGACAATGGGGAGCGGAAAAGCCACCATTCGGAGACAGTCAAGAAAAGCCTGATCTCCCGACTGAACCGTGTAGAGGGGCAAGTCAGGGGAGTGAAGCGCCTTATTGAAGAGGATACGTACTGTGATGATGTGCTGACCCAGATCGCTGCGATCCAATCCGCCTTGAACGGCGTCGGAAAGCTGCTACTTGAAGGGCATTTGAAATCCTGTGTGGTCGAGAGAATCCAAGAGGGCGACACGGATGTCATTGATGAACTATTAGTGACCGTAAAGAGATTAATGAAATAAACATAGAGGAGAGATGGAGAAATGGAACAAGTAACGTTAAAAGTAAGTGGGATGTCATGTGGGCATTGTGTTAAAGCGGTAGAGGGAAGTGTCGGAGAACTATCTGGCGTGAATTCCGTGAAAGTGGACCTTGCGTCCGGTACAGTTGCAGTTGAATATAAGAGTGAAGATGTAACACTTGAGCAGATCAAAGAAACAATCGACGAAGAAGGCTATGAAGTAGAATAATTACGAGAACAGCGTGCTTTAACCAAAGCGCGTTTTCTTACCAATAAAATATACCCCATACAGGTATATGGGAGGTTGAAAGCTATGAGTCAAAAGTCAAAAGAAACCCAGATGCAAATAATGGGAATGACATGTGCGGCCTGCTCCACCAGAATTGAAAAGGGCTTGAATAAGCTTCAGGGTGTGGAGAAGGCCAATGTAAATCTGGCGTTGGAAAACGCCTCGGTAACATACAATCCTGACGAAGTGAGTCCCCATGACATCGAGAAAAAAGTCCACGACCTGGGGTATGAGGTGGTAAAGGAAAAAGCGGAGCTCCTTATTACCGGAATGACGTGTGCCGCCTGCTCAAGCAGAATCGAAAAGGTACTTAACAAGCTCGACGGCATCAATACGGCAACAGTCAATCTTGCATTGGAAACCGGTACAGTGGAATATAACCCATCCAAACTTACACCAACCGACATCATTGCACGAATCGAGAAAGCCGGATATGGTGCGACATTAAAAGTGGAAAAAAATGAAGGTGCAGAGGATTTCAGGCAGAAGGAGCTGGAGAAACAGCAAGGGAAATTTGTGTTTTCCCTGATTCTCACGATTCCGTTACTATGGGCGATGGTAAGCCACTTTTCCTTTACTTCGTTCATCTACTTGCCAGATATGCTGATGAACCCGTGGGTGCAGATGGCATTGGCGACTCCGGTCCAATTTTTCATTGGCTGGCAATTCTATAGAGGAGCCTATAAAGCCCTGAAAAACAAAAGTGCCAATATGGATGTGCTGGTAGCGCTAGGAACAAGTGCGGCTTACTTCTACAGCATTTACCTATCCATCGCATCCATCGGTTCTGGTGCCCATATGGTGGAGCAATATTTTGAGGCAAGTGCTGTCATCATTACGCTCATTATTTTAGGAAAGCTTTTCGAGGTGAGAGCAAAAGGCCGTTCTTCCGAAGCAATCAAAAAGCTGATGGGACTGCAGGCAAAAACAGCATTGGTGGTCCGAGACGGCAAAGAGATGGAAGTTCCGTTGGAGGAAGTATTGGTTGGCGATATCCTATCGGTGAAACCGGGTGAGAAAATACCGGTTGACGGTGAGATTTTGGAAGGCCAATCAGCTGTCGATGAATCCATGCTGACTGGTGAAAGCATTCCTGTCGATAAGCAAATCGGTGATACGGTCTATGGATCCACAATTAATAAAAATGGTTTTCTGAAAATGAAAGCAACAAAGATCGGCCGTGAAACGGCGCTTGCGCAAATCATCCGGATTGTGGAACAGGCGCAAGGTTCCAAAGCGCCAATACAGCGCCTGGCAGATAAGATTTCGGGGATTTTTGTTCCGATAGTGGTTGGTATCGCCATACTGACATTCCTTGTATGGTACTTTATCGTGGACCCAGGAAACTTTGCAGGTGCCTTGGTAAACCTGATTGCAGTTCTTGTTATCGCCTGCCCATGTGCCCTGGGGCTGGCTACGCCAACTTCCATTATGGCTGGTTCCGGCCGCTCTGCTGAACTCGGTATTCTTTTCAAAGGCGGCGAGCATTTGGAGCAGACGCACCGCATCACAACGGTGGTGCTGGATAAAACTGGTACAGTTACGAATGGTAAACCTGTTTTGACAGATGTTCTGCTGGTCAACCAAGGGGAAGAAGAGGAAATCCTGCGTTTGGTAGGGACTGCGGAAAAGCAATCCGAACATCCATTGGCACAAGCGATGGTAGATGGAATCAAGGAAAAAGGAATTGAACTTGGCGATTCCACGGCATTTGAAGCAATTCCGGGATATGGAATCGAAGCGGTTATACAAGAAAGAAAAGTAGTAGTCGGAACACGCAAGCTTATGAAAAAGCATGGCATTGATTTGACCGAAGCCGAGACAACAATCCAGAAGCTTGAGTCTGATGGAAAAACGGCAATGATGATTGCGGTGGATGGCGATTATAAAGGAATCATTGCTGTTGCAGACACAATCAAAGAAACTTCTGCCGCTGCGATCAAACGATTAAAGAATATGGGCTTAGAGGTAGTGATGATGACAGGTGACAACCAACGCACTGCGCAGGCAATTGCTGATCTTGCCGGTGTGGATCGTGTCATCGCGGAAGTACTGCCTGAGCAGAAAGCCGAGGAGATCAAAAAGCTTCAGGCTGAAGGGAAAAAGGTGGCAATGGTCGGTGACGGTATCAATGATGCACCTGCCCTTGTAACGGCAGATATCGGAATGGCCATTGGTACAGGTACGGACGTTGCGATGGAAGCCGCCGATATTACCCTGATGCGCGGTGATTTGAACAGCATTGCCGACGCCATCATGATGAGCAAAAAGACCATCAAGAATATCAAGCAGAACCTTTTCTGGGCGTTTGCCTATAACACCATCGGAATCCCGATCGCAGCGCTTGGGTTCCTGGCACCTTGGGTAGCGGGGGCCGCAATGGCATTCAGTTCCGTTTCTGTTGTGCTTAATGCACTAAGATTGCAGAAAGTAAAATTATAAAGAGCAGGTGAAAAGGATGAAAAAGTGGATTTTTTCCGCAGTTATCTATCTATTGGTTGTGATAGGAGGCTACACCGCTTATTCCTTTTATGCGGAGGACGAGGGTGCCACCAACAATCATGATGAGCATGAGACGGAAACAGAGGGGCATGCACATGGGGAAGATGATGAGAAAGCTACAGGTGAAGACGGAGAGCATGGTGGTCATGGGGAACATGACGACAGCGAGTCTGCCAGTGAGGTGAAAACGGAATTAGTTACGGAAAACAGAGCCATCACTGTTTCCCTCGAAGATCAGGATGGCAATCCAATGGATGAGCTTGACGTGAATCATGAAAAGCTGATGCACCTTATCGTGATCAGTGAAAACCTGGAAAGCTTCCATCATCTGCACCCAGAAAAGAAGGATCCTGGAGTGTTTGAAGTCCAGGCAGATCTGGGGGAAGGAATGTATCAAGCGTTTGTAGACATTAAGCCAACCAATCTGGAGTATAAGGTTGAACCGAAATCGTTGATGATCGGGGAACATGAGGGGCATGAAGACGACGGAGAGCATAAGGATGACCATGCTCATCTTGAAGCAGAAACAAATTGGACCAAAGAACAGAACGGCTATAAAGCAACGCTGAATGTGGAAAGCTTTTCGATGAAGGAAAATGTAGTCCTATCCTTTGACTTGAACGGGGCAAAACCGGAAAACTACCTTGGGGCTTTAGGGCATGTAGTGGTGGTGGATGAAGCCCTCGAGCAATTCATCCACGTCCATCCAGCAAGTGAAACGGAACCTGTATTCGAGGCCCATTTCACAAAGCCAGGCATGTATAAGCTTTGGGGTGAATTCAAATTGGACGGCAAGGTATATGCCTTTCCATTTGTCATCGAAATCACGGAATAAAGGGGTAGACAAATGACTGAGGAAAAAACGGTGAAACTCGCGGTCAACGGGGGAATTTCTTTTGGCGCAAAGCTAACCAGCAAGCAATTGCTCATACTTGCCGCCTATATGAAGGAAGAAGATGAAATAGAGCTTACGACCTTTCAGCAACTCTATGTGGATATTCCGGAAATCAGGCTGGATGAAGCGGTGCTGGCCTTTGAAGCGGCAGGGCTTGAATGCTATCCTGTCGGAAATTATGTGAAAAGCCTCCGTACCTGCAACTTCTGTAAAGGGGAATTGGAGGAGGGCATGCCGATTGCGAAGGAATTGAACCGACGCATTGCAGGAAAGCCGGTTCCATTCACGTTGAAACCTGCATACACAGGATGTCCAACCGCATGCGGAGAGCCATTGGTCAACGATATCGGAGTGATAAAGCGCCAGAATGACCGCTACGACCTGTATGTGGGAGGTAAGGCAAAAGGTCTGGACGCAAAAACGGCAGAGCTTTTTGCTGGGGAAGTAACCGAAAAAGAGCTCTACAGCATGGTGGGCTTTCTGATAGATACCTATGCTGCCAATGGCAAAAAGCGCGAGCAGTTCGGCAAGTTTATTCGCAGATATGGAATGGAAAGTTTGAAAGAAGAAGTGTCGACAGTATTATGATGGAGAAAGAGCAGCGTTCTAGCGCAGAATTGCGTGTGGGCGTTGTTTTTTTGTTTTGAAAATGTGACTTTTTAACCACTCCTCTCGTCTAACAAAAAAAGGAGGGTTTTATTCTCATGCAAAAAAGGGCACTTATCTTTTTCCTTATCATTGTAGCGATGGCTGCAGTGTTCGGTTTCATTTACTATAAATATGATCCAACTTCCGCAACAGGTTCAGTAAGCAAGGGCAACTGGGATAAAGAAAATGGACTTCCTACAGTAGGTTCCAAAAAAGAACTGAACAAGCTTTTCCAGGATAGACTTGAAAAAAGGGAAAAGCAGATGCGCTCTGGAATAGTCTTTGAATCAGCTGAGGATTCTTCTGCCGGTGCAGAAGCGGAGCGCTCTGCCGCCGACACCAGCAAATCGGATGGGGACAGTTCATCATCCGCGCATTCGGACACCAATGTTCAGGTAGAGGGCGTGGATGAAGCGGATATCGTCAAAACGGATGGTGAATACATCTACCAGGCTATTGACGGAAAGCTGAAAATAACAAAGGCGACTCCGGTCGAGTCGATTGAAACAATCACAGAAATAAACTATCAGGACTTTTCGCCTTATCAGATGTTCTTGGACGGCAACCAATTAGTGCTTATCGGCCACCATTGGAAAGAAACCTTCGCGCCACATTCTACAAAAGAGGGCACGCGTGACCTGATCATGCCTATGAATGAGGCGACGAGAGTGATTGTCTATGATATTTCGGATGCGGCAAATCCGAAGGTCCAAAAAACACTCACCCTTGAAGGTGGCTACTTTTCAAGTAGAAAGATCGACGAGAAAGTCTATGTAATCGTGAATCAGTATCCAAACTACTGGATGCTTGAAGAAGATCCGGAAGTGGATCTCCGCCCCAGAATTTCCGATACAACAGGGGAGGAAGAGTCCGAAGACATGAAGCGCATCGCCTATTCCGACATTCATTATTTTCCGGAGTCCTCGGAGGATAATTTCATGACCATCGCCTCCTTTGACATGACCAAGCCGGATCAGGATGCAACAGTCCTTTCGTATATCGGAAGTGGGCAACAGATATACATGTCCAAGGAAAATATCTATGTGGCCGTACCAACCTACAATCAGACTGGACGGATGATGCCTGCTGATGTCAATACAGACATCTATAAATTTTCCGTAAACGGATTGAATGTGCAGTACGCAAGCACCGGAAGCATACCGGGCTACCTGCTCAATCAGTTTTCCATGGATGAGTACAATGGTTACTTCCGAGTCGCTGCAACAGATGGGCAGGCATGGGATGAAACCTCGCCTTCACGCAACAACCTATTCATCATGGATGGAGACATGAAGGTGATCAGCAGTGTCGAGGACCTGGCAAGGGGGGAACGGATCTATTCGGTGCGTTTCATGGGGGAGAAGGCATATGTAGTCACATTTAAAGAAGTTGACCCGTTGTTCGTATTTGATCTCAGTGACCCGACGGCACCAAAAGTACTGGGAGAATTGAAGATTCCAGGCTTCAGCAACTACCTTCACCCATATGATGAAAACCACCTGATCGGTTTTGGCCACAACACGAAAATAGAAAAGGATCAATTCGGCACAAGGGTCGTAACGGACGGAGTGAAAATCTCACTGTTTGATGTCAGCGACCCGGCAAACCCTATCGAGAAGCATACGGAAGTGATTGGCGGGCAGGCCACCTATTCGCCATTAAACTACGACCATAAGGCGCTTCTATTCAATAAGGAAAAAGACATATTCGCCTTTCCAATCGTGATGTACCGTGAAAAAGAAAAACAAGATTACCGCTTCGAATTCGAAGGCGCCCTGGTGTACGGAGTCGACCCTGAAAAAGGCTTCACCCTCCACACAAAAATGACACATCAAGAACAAGGCACCCCATACGAAGACTGGGAAAGCACCATACAAAGAGTGTTATATATAAATGATCACCTTTATGCAGTTTCTCCTAAGAAAATAACCGCTGAGGAAATAACATGGTAATGGTTTATTAAAACAAGTCTATGTTAAGGAAAAGTGTTATTTTATGTATGCCAGCTGTTGATTGGAGCAATAGGCGAAGACTCCTGCGGGAGGCAGCGGTAGGCTGGAGACCCCACAGGGCGAAGCCCGAGGAGGCTCAAGCACCGCCCCGCGGAAAGCGCAGCCTAGTGCGGAAATCAACAGCGGTGTTCAATAGGACCGCTACATCCACATCCTACAGAAAGAGCGCAAAACCCGCGCTCTTTCTTCATTGTAAAACACAATAAACCGACCAATTTCAGCAAATATATTTCCCGGGTAAGCAACTTGTCGAATTTTATCTTAGTAATTAGGTTTGTACTTAACATGCCAGTGGAATGACATTCATATATTAAGAAAAGATTTTTGGGCATTGACGTACTTAAATGATAGATCCAGTTTCGAATTCTTATTTGTAAGTGATATAATAGGAACAACTAAGAATGAAATTGCTTTTTTGAAAATATATCGAGGACTCGCGCGAGGGGGAGCAACATGAAAACAAAATTGCATTTACTATATGGTGGGAAATCAGCAGAACACCAAGTTTCTCTACAGACTGCTTTGGCAGTGACAAAAGCATTGGATACAGAAAAATTCGACGTTTATCCGTTATACATAACCGAACAAGGTGAATGGCGCAGCGGAAGTCTTCTATCCGGACCTGCGGAAAGTGTTCAGCAGCTTAAATTGGAGGGCGGCGGCACAACGATTGCACCTTTGGCATTGCCTTCATCCGAACAGACAGAAGAACGGCAAACGGTAGTATTCCCATTGTTACACGGACCGAATGGTGAAGATGGTACAGTTCAAGGAATGCTAGAACTGCTCAACCTTCCATACGTGGGTAATGGAGTATTGGCATCTTCTGCCGGTATGGATAAAGTCATCATGAAAAACCTTTTTGATCAAGCTGGACTTCCTCAAGTAGGATATGTTCATTTCCTTCGCTCTGAATGGGAAAAGGCTGCGGACTCCACTTATGAGAAGGTGGAAAATGAGCTTGGATTCCCTTGCTTCGTAAAGCCTGCCAACCTGGGTTCCAGTGTCGGAATCAGCAAGGCGAAGAACCGTGAAGAATTGGCAAACGCATTCCGCGAAGCCTTCGAATATGACCGCAAAATCATTGTCGAGCAAGGGCTGGAAGGCGCGCGGGAAATTGAAATCGGGGTACTCGGAAACGATGAGCCTGAGTGTTCCGTAGTGGGTGAAATTGCTCCTAAAACAGAATTCTACGATTATAAAGCCAAATATGAGGACGGGGATACTGCGATGATCATCCCGGCTGAAATTGGCGATGATATTTATGAGCAAGTAAAGGAAATGGCGATTACGGCATTCAAGGCGATTGATGGATCCGGATTGGTTCGTGCGGATTTCTTCTTAACAAAGGAAGGGAAACTGTATATCAATGAAGTGAATACGATGCCTGGATTTACACCTTTCAGCATGTTCCCTCTTTTATGGCAGCACACGGATGTTTCTTATCCGGAACTGATCAAGAAGCTTGTGCAGTACGCGCAGGAAAGACACGCGGATAAACAGAAAATCAAACACACATTCTAAGTAGACAGATAGGGGATGACATCGGGGTTTTAAGAAATTAAAACGGCCATGTCAGCCCCTTCTCTATGCAATAAAAAACCAGGAGAGTGGACCAAGATGATAAAAAGAACCCTGAAAGAAATACAAGAGATGGCAAAAGGTGAAGAAATAGCTCCTGAATATAGGGGAATCATGGTTGAAGGTGTGTCTAAAGATACACGGGAAAACATGGGCGGCAAATTATATATTCCTATTATTGGTGAAAACTTTAACGGTCACAAATTCGTCCAACAGGCGATTGTGGAAAAAGGTGCGGTCGCTTCACTATGGCAAAAGGATCAGCCGGAGCCTCCGGCAGATGTGAATTTGATTTTTGTCGAGGATACGATTGAAGCGCTGCAGCACCTTGCAAGCAGCTACCGCGACCAGATCGGGATGAAGGTTGTGGGGATAACAGGAAGCAATGGAAAGACAACCACAAAGGATATGGTGACTTCCCTGCTACAAACCACTTTCAACGTACATAAGACTGCGGGTAACTATAATAATCATATTGGCCTACCACTCACCATCCTTTCTATGAGAGAAGACACGGAAGTAGCGGTCTTGGAGATGGGGATGAGCGGCAGAGGGGAAATCGAACTTCTGTCCCATATTGCCAAGCCGGATGCAGCGATCATTACCAACATCGGGGAATCCCATATGCAGGAACTCGGCTCCAGAGAAGGGATTGCAGAGGCAAAATTGGAGATTGCAGCAGGACTCAAGCCAGGCGGAAAACTGATTATCAATGGAGATGAGCCGCTGCTTAAAAATAAAGTATCCGATTTCGATTGTGATGTGATTACTTTCGGTTTAAATGACGAGAATGATTATGTTGCACAAGATATCGTGCTTAAAGGGAATGGAACGCAATTTATAATAGAAGAAACTGCTTACATGATTCCTGTTTTAGGTGCCCATAACGTGACAAATGCCCTAGCTTCGATTGTGGTGGGTGAAATTTTTGGCGTGAATGAAGAAAATAGGAAAAAAGGGTTAGAAAAAGTCTCGCTGACTGCCATGCGTAATGAAGTGGTGGAAACAAGTGGCGGATGGACCGTAATAAATGATGCATATAATGCAAGTCCTACCTCGATGAAAGCTGCGATAGATCTTTTGGGTAGCCTCACAGGATACTCAAAGAAAATTGCTGTTCTTGGAGATATGCTGGAGCTTGGTGACCAGGAAATTCCCTTCCACCAGGAAGTGGGTAGATACGTACAGGACAAAGGGATTGATTTTGTTCTTACCTATGGAGACTTGGGCAAAAACATCGCCGAAGGGGCTGCGGCCGTCCTTGGTTCTGAAAAAGTGAAGTCCTACACTGATAAGAAGATTCTGATAGAGAATCTACTAAAAGTGTTGCAGCCTCATGATGTGGTAATCGTGAAAGGCTCCCGTGGCATGCGATTGGAAGAAGTGGTACAGGGATTGCAATAATTATTTGAGCAGAATATGTCTCAAATAATTTATAGCTTGATGTTTCCGTCCCTACATAAGGGGTAAAACTAAATAGGGAGCTAAAAGAATAAAGACGTTGGGAATACAAACGGATGTAAATGAAAAAAATAGAAGTAAACGTATTTCCTGACTTACAGCTTCTCAAAAAACGCGCGTATAACAAGTGGAGGCGCAAAAAAAGATCTGCCCGTTTAGGGAAAATGGTGGAAATGCTTGTGAAAGCAAAGAAAGGGCCTTATGCTTAATAAGAGTGATAAGGCCATCTACAGTAAGATGGCTTGAAAATGGTTCGGTGTTCTTATGGAAAAAGAACAAGAGGAAGAAGTTTTCTCCTATAAGTTGGCATTAACGTTTATTGCTATTTATTAGCTGAAGTGTTATGATTACAGTTAATGTGTTTAATAATGTCTACTTATAAGGAATTAGGCAGCGTCTGACGTTTGCCTAATTTATTAATTTGTATAGATAAAGGAGTAGGAATAATTTGGCGTTTTTTAAAGATTTAGGTTTATCAGATGATATTATGCAGTCAATCAACAGAATGGGGTTTGAAGAAGCTACCCCTATCCAATCAGAGACAATTCCTGTTGCATTAGAAGGTAAAGACGTAATCGGTCAAGCACAAACGGGAACAGGGAAGACTATCGCGTTCGGTTTACCATTACTGGAAAATGTAGATGTGAAAAATGAATCCATCCAAGGGATCGTTATCGCTCCAACACGTGAGCTGGCAATTCAAGTAGCTGAGGAAATTTACAAAGCAGCATACCATAAACGTGTACGCGTACTTTCTGTATTTGGTGGCCAGGACATCTCAAGACAAATCCGTTCATTGAAAAAGAACCCTCACATCGTAGTTGGTACGCCTGGTCGTCTTCTTGACCATATCAACCGTAAGACACTTCGTCTTCAAAATGTGAACACAGTTGTTCTTGATGAAGCGGACGAAATGTTGAACATGGGATTCATCGAGGATATCGAGAAGATCCTTGCTGAAACTCCAGAGAAAAAGCAAACATTACTTTTCTCTGCAACAATGCCGGCACCAATCCGTGCTATCGCTGAGCGCTTCATGACTGAGCCTGTAAGCGTAAAGGTAAAGACGAAGGAAGTAACAGTTTCCAACATCCAACAATACTATGTGGAAGTTCCGGAAAAGAAAAAGTTCGATACATTGACTCGTCTTCTTGACATTCAATCTCCAGAGCTTGCAATCATCTTCGGTCGTACAAAACGTCGTGTAGATGAGCTATCTGACGCATTGAACGTGCGTGGGTACTCTGCAGAAGGAATCCACGGTGACCTTTCCCAGGCGAAGCGTATGAGCGTACTTCGCAAGTTCAAAGAAGGTTCCATCGATGTACTTGTTGCAACGGACGTAGCAGCTCGTGGACTTGATATCTCAGGTGTAACACACGTATATAACTTTGACATTCCACAAGATCCTGAAAGCTATGTTCACCGTATCGGACGTACAGGTCGTGCTGGAAAGAGCGGATTGGCGATCACTTTCGTAAGCCCTCGTGAAGTTAGCTACCTGCACCATGTGGAAAAAGTAACAAAACGTAAAATGGACAAAATGAAGGCTCCAACTCTGGACGAAGCGCTAGAAGGCCAACAAAAGATGTCCATGGAAAAATTGACTCAAGCAGTTGAAGCGTCAAACCTTGGGTTCTACCGCAGTGCAGCAGAACAATTATTAGAAGAGCATGATGCGATTACATTAGTATCTGCAGCACTTAAATTGTTCACAAAAGAGCCGGATGAAACACCAATCCGCTTAACAGAAGAAGCGCCTATGCACTCAAGAAGAGACCGTGGCGGCAACCGAGGCGGCGGAGATCGCAATCGTGGCGGTGGAGACCGTAACCGTAGCGGCGGCCAAGGCGGCAGTAAAGGAAACTGGTCCAAACGTCCAAGTGGCGGATCTGGATCTAGAGACGCTAGCACAAAACGTCAAGGCTTCAAACGCTCTTCCCGTAAGGAACGCGTATAATAGATGATAAAAAGCAGAAGAGGCTTGCCTCTTCTGCTTTTTTCGCGTTTAGGGGACAGGTTCCTTGTCCCAGCGCAATCACCTGCATTGCTGCAAAAGGGACAATGGACCTGTCCCCAATTGGGCATACTAACTTCAAACCGAAACTGAGGAATGAAAAAGGAGTGAAGGTGATGACGCTTGTAAAGTTGGGGTATGTAGCGATGAGTATGCAATTGCATAATGCATCTCCGTCGAAGACAATGACGTTTGCGCAGTTCAGTAAGCTGAAGGACCGGGAAGCGGCGATAGATAAGCTGGAGCGTATTTCGGTCACGAATTTGGAGAACTGCTTGCGTTTATTGAGGCATAATGTAGCGAATGATATAAAGTTTTTCCGTTTCAGCTCTAAGCTCATTCCTTTGGCGAATCATGAAGAACTGAGTGACTGGAAGTTCATGCGACCGTTGAAAGGAATATTAAATGAAATAGGGGATTACATCGAGGAGCATCCGATGCGGGTGGATTTTCATCCGGACCATTTTGTGTTGCTGAACTCGAAAAACAAGGACATCCTGAACCAGACCATCAAGACGCTGAGCATGCATCGGTCACTCCTTAAAGGGATGAGGGTGCCGACTGAACACCGCTGTGTCCTGCATATCGGTGGAGGTTATGAGGACAGGGAGCTTGCGCTCGAGCAATTTATACATAACTGGGCGCTGGTCCCTCAGGCGCTGCAGGAAATGCTGATACTGGAAAATGACGATACCACATTCCATCTGCGGGATGCTTTATACGTCTGTGAAAAGCTCAATGTCCCGCTAGTGTTCGATTATCATCATCACCTGGCCCATTTTGAAAAGGAAGAGTGGGAAGAAGAGTGGGAAAGGGTGGCAGGGACGTGGGAATACTCGCCGCTGCCAGTAAAAATGCATATCTCGAGTCCGAGGGATGAGAAAAATTTCAGGGCCCATGCAGACTATATCGATCCGAAGATGTTTATGGAATTTTTATCAAAGATCAAGGGAAGTGTGGAGGAGATTCATTGCATGATTGAGGCAAAGAAAAAGGATGAGGCATTGTTCCGCCTGATGGAAGATCTGAAGAGATATCCCGAAATTGAAAAATTGGATGGAGGTTCGTTTATCATCCATTAAATTTTCCATATTCTTTCTATAAATAGTATACTGGGTAAAGATGAGACTTAGAGAAAGAAGAAAGGTGGGGGGCGAGATGAGGCCTGAACCTAGTCAGAGAATCAATAGGAAGGCCCTGTCCGTATGGAGGATAGCGGCTGTGCTCAATGGTTTATTTTATATAGCGCTATTTGCTGGCTTTTGGTTTATTCAGCAGTTTTTCGAAACGCCATGGTGGCTTATTACGATAGCTACAGGGCTGTTAATACTTATCCTGATAGTGTCCATTTTTATTTTTCCTACCTTGCAGTGGAAACGATGGAGATATGAGGTTCATGAGCATGAAATAGATATCCAGCGGGGTATTTTCATTAAAAGAAGAACCCTTGTCCCGATGGTGCGTGTCCAGCATGTTGATACAAAGCAAGGTCCGATTCTACATAGGTACCATTTGTCGACTGTTACGATATCAACTGCTGCGACCATTCATGAGATACCGGCTTTGGATGAGGAACAGGCCGATCAGTTACGGGATTATATATCGAGACTTGCGCGGGTGACAGAAGATGATGTCTGAAAAAAGAAGAATGCACCCTGCAGTGATTGCGGTAAGTGTTTTCAAACGGATGAAAGGCATTGTTTTGCCCTTATTATTTCTTATTTTCATTGCTGTGAAGGATGGCGAAGCACTGGGGCTCTTATTAATTGGCGCTGGCCTGGTCGTTGCTTTTGCTGCGACATCAGGATGGAGTGTTGCCGAATGGTATCGCTTCTATTATTGGATCGAGGATGGGGAGTTGCGTATTGAAAATGGCGTCTTTGTGAGACAGCGGCGTTATATCCCCCAAGAAAGGATCCAGACGATCGATACCTCGGAAGGAATCATTCAACGTATTTTCGGCCTGGTGAAAGTGCAGGTGGAAACAGCAGGTGGTGGTACGGAGGCGGAAGCGGTGCTCTCGGCGGTAACGAAGGAAGAAGCAGAGCGTCTCCGTGATGTGCTACTCAAGAAAGGACCGGCCGAAAGTCTTTTGGATGTGATGGATGGAGATCTCGGTGCCCCGTTGGAAGAGCGGGAGGTTTCCAGGCCCACATACACAATATCTTGGAGATCCTTGTTTTTGGTCGGGACAACCTCCGGGGGGATCGGGGTCGTATTATCCGCAGTGGTTGCGTTTATTTCACAGCTCGATCAGTTTGTTTCGTATGAAGATGTGGTCGACCGCTTTGACCTGGTGGTGCAGACGAGTGTGTACTTCATCGCTTCGGTTGCATTTTTTGTTCTTTTTTTGGCTTGGTTGATTTCCATTGCGATGACCATGATCAAGTACGGGAACTTCACCGTAGTCAAACAAGGGGACGAGCTGTTAATCTCGAGAGGTATCATCGAAAAGAGGCAGCTGACGATCCCGCTCGCAAGGATCCAGGCCATTCGGATCTCGCAAAATCTGTTAAGGCAGCCGTTTGGGCTTGCAACCGTCTTTGTCGAAAGTGCGGGTGGTGCCGGTGGGAAGGAATCGGATTTTTCGACCATCCTGTTTCCTTTGGTGAATGTAAAAGAAGTGGGCGGACTCTTGCAGGAATTCACACCGGAATATAACATGCTGAACCATATTCAGCCGCTGCCTAAACGGTCGTTGCCCCGCTATCTGATAAGGTTGATTCTTCCAGCAATAATCATATCATCCATCGTGTCCTATTTTTTTCAGCCCTATGGATTCTTTTCATTCATACTTGTAGGCATTGCAGGAGCTTTGGGATATGGTCAATATAAGGCAGGAGGATGGAATGTCAGAGGCTCGCAACTTCAGTTATCCTATCGGTTAGTGAATAAAAATATCGTGCTGGTCCATAGAAAGCGCGTCCAGGCCTTTGAGTGGAAGGAATCAGAATTCCAAAAGAGGCGACATTTGCAGACAATCAATGCTTCCATCAAAAGCAGCGTCTCTTCCAAGAGCTTTCGAGTGGTGGATGTGGAAAAAGAGGACAGTGTGAAGATCTTTGATTGGTATACGTATGAAAAAAAGCAAGGATAGGAGGGACGCCCTCCTTATCCTTGCTTTTTTTACATGAATCTGGACAATGCCCCCAAGGCGACCAACACAATCAGCACAATCCAGAAAATCGATTGCCCCTTGCTGCCGCGAGTAGGGGAACGCCCTATATTCGGAAAGATCTGGCTTAACGAGCGGGTGTAGGTTCCCTTGCCAAGAAATAATGGTGCCATGATCGTTCCCGCCAGGAATCCGAAAAGATGGGCGTAGATATTAACGTTACCCGTGAAGAAGGTCATGACCAATGAAATGGCCAATATGGTCAGCACGATTTGGGAATTCGCCGTGTTCAGCATGTCGGGACGGAAGAATACCATATAAAAGTAGATACCGAATAAGGCGAATATTGCCCCTGAAGCCCCAAGATGAGAATAGTAGACCGGTGCCAGCAATAGAGTGGCTACATTGGCCGCTATCCCTCCGAGCAGATACATGGAGATGAACTTTACTTTTCCGAGCATCCTCTCCAGGCCTGGTCCAAATAGGACAAGGGATAGGGAGTTGAAAAGCAGATGTGTGATGGATTCATGCAGGAAAATGGGGGTGAAGAGCCTCCAGTATTCCCCTTCAAAGACCAATAGATTATAGCCTACTGTCAAGTGGAGGAAATACTCGGAGAATTGAACAATCAGCCACAGTACTAGATGTATGGCTACGATTGTGGTAATAATAGGATATAATTTTGTGAAAGTACGAAAGTTTTCAGTCCGGACAAACATATTTTTCACTCCTTCTAAAATTAGAGTACCATGACTGTTGTGAAAAGTCTTTTAAGTAACTTGTCATACATAATAAACTATATGTCAAAGGGAGGTCATTGTATGATTATTGGCACGGGTATCG
Organism: Sutcliffiella sp. NPDC057660; assembly: GCF_042800035.1. Lineage (NCBI taxonomy): Bacteria > Bacillati > Bacillota > Bacilli > Caryophanales > Bacillaceae > Sutcliffiella > Sutcliffiella sp. NPDC057660. The sequence continues at coordinate 13,110 of NZ_JBHVHV010000014.1, read as the reverse complement.
ATATTGTGGAACTCGAACGGATAGGGAAATTAATGAACCGTCAGCCCGGCTTTGTGGATAGAGTCCTTACTAATGAAGAAAAGACACAATTTCAAGCATTGGGCGATAAAAGAAAAGTAGAATTTCTGGCAGGCAGATTCTCCGCGAAAGAGGCTTTTTCGAAAGCATACGGTACAGGGATCGGGAAGGATCTGAGTTTTCAGGATATGAATATCGCCACCACGGAAAAGGGAAAACCCTTTTTTACAAGACCATTATCTAGTAATGTCCATTTATCCATTTCTCATAGCGAGCAATATGCGGTTGCCCAAGTAATTATTGAAAGCTTGGAAAGCTAGCCTGCATATTCCCTAGGCTTGCCTCATATACATAGTTCAGAAAGGAGACAAGGTGTACAAGTAAGAGGTGGCAGCTCTGTTATCTCTGCAATCTCACTTTTTCTCTAAGGTAAACATGTAATTAAGGCAAAGGGGATGAAAAAATTGAGAAAAGCATGGCTTTTGTTAATGGTGGGAATTGTGAGTATCCTTGTTCTTGCCGGGTGCGGCACAAAATCGAAAGAAGACGTCACGCAAGCATTAGGTAAGAAGGTAGAACAGATGAAAAGCTACGAATCCAATGCGAAAATGACGCTGCAAACTGGCGCAGAGCCACAGGTGTATGAAGTGCAGATCGGTCACAAAAAGCCTGGCTATTACCGTGTGAACCTGAAAAATGCCCAAAAGGATCAAAGCCAGATAATCCTTCGCAATGATGAAGGGGTCTTCGTACTGACGCCTGCGCTTAATAAAAGCTTCCGTTTTCATAGCGAGTGGCCGCAAAACAGCAGCCAGGCATACCTTTTTGAATCGTTGGTGAACGATATCAAAAACGACCCGGAGGCAACGTTCACTGCAACGGAAGAGCATTACGTGTTCGTAACGAAAACAAACTATCAAAATAACAAGCTACTGCCTACACAGGAAATCACAATAAATAAAAGTGATATGACTCCGGTCAGCGTTAAAGTGATGGATCCGGATAAAAAGCCGTTGGTGCTTGTCGAGTTCTCCGACTTCAAATTCGATGCAAGCTTCGATGAAGATGCATTCGATGTGAAAAAGAACATGGCTGGTGCTCAGGTGGGACTACCGACATCAGGCCAGGTTAATGAAGAAAATGCTTCATTCAATGTGCTGATGCCGTCGGATGTTCCTGCTGGATCGGAAGTCAAAGAGCAATCGCTAATCACGACGGATGAAGGCGACCGTGCAGTCACAACCTTTACCGGGGACAAAACGTTTACTCTTGTTCAGGAAAAAGCACGCTATTCCGAAGTAAGTACATCCACCTTTGTAAGCGGAGAGCCGGTAGATCTTGGCTTCACGGTAGGTGCACTGACAGAAAACACCTTGACTTGGAACTATCAAGGTATGGATTTCACCTTGGCATCCCAGGATTTGTCGCAGGAAGAATTGATGATGGTTGCGCGCTCCGTTCAGGGTGCGGCGGTAAAATAAGCTGGAATATAAAACGAGCAGGCCCCCTAAAAGGGGCCTGTAATTTTTTTTCCGTGGACGGGTCCCTTGTTCCAGGTGGGACAAGGGACCCGTCCACATGGTATGATTGTGGAATAAGAATTGTTGGTAAAGGAAGTGCAAGGGTTATGTCGAGCTTTCATCGGGACACTTGGGTTGAGGTTGATTTGGATTGTATCTATGAGAATGTAAAGTCGGTGCAGGAGCATGTGACGGATGATGTGACGGTCATTGCTGTTGTGAAGGCTAATGCTTACGGTCACGGTGATGTGCAGGTGGCAAACGTGGCACTTGAGGCAGGGGCGAAGTATTTGGCCGTGTCTTTTCTCGACGAAGCGATGTCGCTCAGACAGCAAGGGGTAAAGGCTCCCATCCTTGTTTTGGGTGCATCAAGGGTAAGCGATTTGGAACTTGCTGCCAAGGAGGATATTACCCTGACTGTCTTTCAGAGGGAATGGCTGGAAGAAGCGGGCAGGGTCAGCCTTGGGGGTGCTAGAATCAAATTGCATTTAAAGCTGGACACTGGCATGGGCAGGATAGGAGCGAGATCCAAAGAGGAGGTCGAGGAGATTGTCTCTTTGATCAAGAGTATGGATAACTTTCAATTGGAGGGAGTCTACACCCACTTTGCTACTGCGGATGAGATCCATTCCACCTATGTGGAGAAGCAGTTCGAGCGTTTTGGTGAACTGATCCAGTCGGTGGAGGAGCTGCAATCGGTCAGATTCATTCATTGCGGCAACAGTGCTGCTACACTAAGGTTTCCAAAACGCATTTTTAATGCAGTACGGGTGGGGATTGCGATGTACGGACTCACTCCGTCCCCTGAAATGGTGCCAACCTTGCCATTTCCATTAAAAGAAGCTTTTTCCCTTCATACAAAATTGGTGCATGTGAAAAAGCTAACTTTGGGTGAAAGTGTAAGCTACGGGGCGACCTACACTACGGAAGAAGAGGAATGGATCGGAACGGTGCCCCTCGGGTATGCCGATGGATGGACCAGAAAGCTGCAGGGGATGAATGTGCTGGTTGATGGTCAATATGCTCCGATTGTTGGAAGAATTTGCATGGATCAATTTATGATAAAGCTTCCATATCAACTGCCGGTAGGAACGGTTGTTACATTAATTGGCAATCAAGAAGGGCTGACAATAAGCTCTGACGATGTGGCAGAGAAGCTCGATACCATCAACTATGAGATCCCTTGTATGATCAGCTATCGGGTGCCGCGCATGTTTCTTAGAAATAGGAGTATAATGGAAGTGAGAAATTATTTGCAAGACAAACCAATAATGGGATAAAAGCGAAGCATTTGTATAAAAAAGGCTTTTTGATGCGATAATAGGTAGGAATTCAGGAAATTGACTTTGCAATTTCCGGCATTGATGGTATTATGGAATATGGAATAGTATTAATTATATGTGTCTGTAGTTCTTGGAGGTGTATGCTGTGTCTGAATCCAGCGCAACAACTGAAATCTTAATTCGATTACCTCAAAACCTAGTATCGGAGCTAGATGGTTTGGTAAAACAAGAAAACGGCAATCGAAACGAATTAATTTATCAAGCGACGAAGATGTACCTTCGCGAGCGTAAAAAGCGCCAAATTCGCGAGTCCATGAGACGTGGCTACATGGAAATGTCTAAGATTAATTTAAACATTGCATCTGAAGCTTTTCTTGCAGAATATGAGGCGGAGCATACGGTTGAACGCTTAGTTAGCGGGGGGTAATCATTTGATTGTCAAACGCGGTGACGTTTATTTTGCTGATTTATCCCCGGTAGTCGGGTCTGAGCAAGGAGGCGTTCGACCAGTACTTGTCATCCAAAATGATATAGGTAATCGCTTTAGCCCGACCGTTATTGTTGCTGCAATTACTGCTCAAATTCAGAAAGCCAAACTTCCTACACATGTGGAGATCGATGCAAAGCGTTATGGTTTTGAACGTGACTCGGTTATCTTGCTCGAACAGATTAGAACCATTGATAAACAAAGACTGACTGACAAAATAACTCATCTAGATGAGGAAATGATGGACAAAGTAGACGAAGCGCTACAAATAAGTTTAGGACTTATTGACTTCTAAATATTTTGTATTAGTTGCTATTATGAAAGCTATTCACCAAAACGAGTGAGTAGCTTTTTTATTTTGTGTCCGGAAAAGCTGGTTTCCTGTCACTATTTGATACCACCAATTTTAGGTAAATAAACCACAATTATGGATAGTTTCCCAATGAAGATATTTGACAGGTAAAATAAGAAAAATTTATAGTGTAGTTAGCGGAATTTTTATATTATTGTCGAATTTATATATTATTCAACCTAAAAGGAGCCGGGATAATGAATCGAGAGATAATCAGTTATATCGAAAAGAACCGAGAATCAATTTTTAACCAGTGGATCGAAGGTATGGATGAAATTGGGGATAAAAAGGAACTGAAGGCCATTTCTGAAAAAGTGTACCTCAGTACAAGTCGAGAATACATCAATTTACTCTTAAATAATATCAGCCAAAATACGGACAACCTTTCCATTAAATTGACGGACTTTGCGGAAAAGATTGTGCGTTTCGGCTGGCCGCTAGTATATGTAACCGAGGGCCTATCCCTATTTGGGAAAATCGTATTTGAGGGAATGACGGAAGAAGCGAGTGATTCCGATAAGATCGCTATCATGTATGATTTCGATCAATGGCTGCGTCCTGTCTATAACGAAATCGTCAAAACATATACTGGAACATGGGAGCACACTGTTTCCATGCAGAAGATTGCCCTTCAGGAGCTTGCTGCGCCATTGATCCCGGTATTCGATAAAATCTCGGTCATGCCACTTGTTGGTACAATTGATACGGAACGTGCGAGACAAATCATGGAAAACCTGCTTCAAGGTGTCGTAAAGCATCGTGCGGAAGTTGTACTGATTGATATCACGGGTGTTCCTGTAGTAGATACCATGGTTGCTCATCATATTATCCAGGCTGCAGAAGCGGTGCGTCTCGTTGGAGCGAAATGCCTATTGGTCGGGATCAGGCCGGAAATCGCGCAAACAATCGTAAATCTTGGAATCAACCTAGATCAGATCATTACGAAGAACTCCTTGAAAAAAGGAATTGAAACAGCGTTGGAAATTACTAATAGGAAAATTGTGACTGCGGGGGATCCAGAGTGAGAATTCCGATATTAAAACTTCATAACTGTCTACTTATTTCTATTCAATGGGAATTAGATGATCAAACGGCATTGCAATTTCAAGAAGATCTTCTAAATCGAATACATGAAACCGGCGCAAATGGAGTAGTGATCGATCTGACTTCTGTCGACATGATCGACTCATTCATTGCAAAAGTGCTTGGTGATGTAATAAGCATGTCAAAACTTATGGGTGCGCAAGTTGTTTTAACAGGAATTCAACCGGCTGTTGCCATTACATTAGTTGAACTCGGAATTCAACTTGACGAAGTTTTTACAGCATTGGATTTAGAAAAAGGTCTGGAGAAATTACAACAGGAATTGGGGGAGTAAATGATGACTGTCCAATCCTGTGTGAAAATAAGGAATGAGTGGGACATTGTAGCTGCCAGACAGATGGGTAGGAATGTTGCCAAGGATCTAGGCTTCGGTACTGTGGACCAGGCTAGAATCACCACAGCCATATCCGAATTGGCGCGGAATATTTATTTGTATGCAGGCGCAGGTCAAATATGCATCGAAGAAATGAATGAATACGGAAAGATAGGCCTTAGAGTCATCGCGACGGATGACGGTCCTGGAATTGCGGATATCAGGCAAGTGATGGAAGACGGTTTTTCGACGTCAGGGGGACTTGGAGCGGGTTTGCCAGGGGTAAAGCGTCTGATGGATTCGTTTTCGATTGACTCTGAATCTGGTCAAGGAACAACAATCAATGCAGTAAAGTGGGTTCGTTAAGGGGGAGATAACCCGTGAATTTTGAGGAGATAGAATCACAATATAAAGAGATATTATCAGCCTATCTAAACAGGCAATCCGAGGAAGCTTTATACAAGGGGCAGGAGTTCAGCCGCAAGCTTTTGGCAGAAAAGGTATCCCCTGAAGAGATAATCAGTGTTCATAAGGCGATGCTGCAAGACTTGTCCCCGGATATACCGGAAGACATTCTGCATTCCTTGGATGTGCTGCTTGAAGTGATGATCGGCTACGGGATCGCATACCGCGAGCACCAGAGCCTCCGTCATCGCCAACAGGAGATACAAACGGAGATCGAGATAGCTGTCAATGTTCAACAGACCTTGCTGGAAACAAAGATCCCGCAGACGGATGCTGTCGAAATTGGAGCAATCAGTGTACCGGCAAAACTGATGAGTGGAGACTATTACCACTTTGTGCATAATGAAAATGACTCGTTCAGTGTGGCGATAGCCGATGTCATCGGGAAGGGTATTCCCGCTGCCATGTGTATGTCGATGATCAAATATGCAATGGACAGCTTGCCTGATACGAGAGTTGCACCAAGCTATGTGCTCGGCAATTTAAATAGAGTAGTAGAGCAGAATGTGGATGCCAGTATGTTCATCACGATGTTCTATGGCATGTATGACCTGACAAAGCATCTATTTTCCTTTGCGTCCGCCGGCCATGAACCACCGTTATACTATGACTCTGCTACAGACAGTTTTTTTGAACTTGATGCCAGAGGACTTGTGCTCGGAATCGATCGCCATGCCACCTACGAACAGTACGAAAAGCAGATTGGGATAAATGATTTGGTCATCCTCTTCAGCGATGGTGTAACGGAATGCCGCACGGAAGAAGGTTTTATCGAGGTTGATAAAATCATTGATCTCATCAGGTCCTATATTCACCTGCCTCCCCAAGCAATCGTAGAGCTGGTTTACAGGGACCTTGAAAAGATACAGGATTTCCAATTAAGGGATGACTTCACTTTAATAATTTTAAAAAGAAATGTTTAGATATTTATGTATCGGGTATTTAGTATTGGGATGACCAAAAATGGAATTCTAATTCATGTTTGAGGTGACGATGTAAATGAATATGGAAATTCAAATAAAAGAAGAATTAAACCAAACGATCGTTGTATTAGAAGGAGAAATCGATGCCTACACCGCTCCAAAGGTGAAGGAAAAGGTTGCCCCGATGCTGGAGGGCTTCAGTGGAGAAATCGTTTTTGACTTAACGAATGTTATTTATATGGACAGTACAGGTTTAGGGATGTTTGTCGGATTTTTTAAAACAGTAAAAGCAAACAACGGAATCTTCCGTCTGATTGGACTTTCAGATCGTCTGAAAAGGCTGTTTGACATTACTGGTTTAGCAGGAATAATGGAAATTAAATAAGTTCACTAAAGGTGGGGGAACAATGAACCGGGCTTATGATTATATAGAAATGGCTTTTCCGGCTAAGGCTGAATATGTCGGAGTTATCCGTCTTACTTTATCTGGAATAGCTAATCGTATGGGATTTTCCTACGATGAAATTGAAGATATCAAAATTGCTCTCAGTGAAGCATGTACCAACGCTGTGGAGCATGCCTATAAGCAGGATGAAGAAGGGAATATCAGATTGGGTTTTGGAATCTACAAGGACCGTCTGGAACTAGTGGTTGCGGATAACGGGAAGAGCTTTGACTTCGAGAAAGTCAGAGAGGAGCTTGGACCTTATACCGAATCACAACCCGTAGAAACTTTGCCTGAAGGAGGGTTAGGATTATTCTTAATCCAAACGCTGATGGATGATGTGAAAGTACACAGTAATCAGGGCGTTACAGTCTTCATGACAAAGTATGTACAAGGAGAGCAGGTGGAAAGGGATGCAGAAACAATCTCCGTCCAATAAATTGGATGTTAATATGCTATTGGAGCGGTACCAACAGGAAAACTGTGAAGTATCGCAGTTGCAATTAGTCGAGCATTATACTGCACTTGTTGAATCCATCGCTCGTAAGTATTCGAGAGGAAAATCCTTTCATGAAGATCTTTCCCAAGTGGGAATGATTGGATTGCTTGGTGCCATGAAGCGTTTTGACCCAAGCTTTGGAAGAAGCTTTGAGGCATTCGCTGTTCCAACTATTATCGGAGAAATTAAACGATTCCTAAGAGACAAAACGTGGAGTGTCCATGTTCCGCGCAGAATAAAAGAGATTGGTCCGAAAATAAAATCGGCAGTAGAAGAGCTGACGAATGAGCTTCAGCGTTCGCCAAAAGTGTACGAAATTGCCGATTATCTAGAGGTTACAGAGGAAGAAGTATTGGAAGCGATGGAGATGAGCCAGAATTATCAAGCACTTTCCGTCGATAATGCAATAGAAGCTGATTCTGATGGAAGCACCGTCACGATTCTTGATATTGTCGGTAACAAAGACAGTGGTTTTGAACAGGTGGATCAACAGATGCTTCTGCAAAAAATATTCCATGTACTCTCCGAAAGAGAAAAGCAGATCATTGAGTGCACCTTCTTTCATAATATGAGCCAGAAGGAAACCGGTGAGAAGCTGGGAATTTCACAGATGCATGTATCAAGATTGCAAAGAAAAGCTTTAACAAAATTGAAGCAAGCATTTTTAGCGGATAACTCTAGTGCGGAGATCTTTTCATGATTGAACAGTTCCAACATGAAAAAGTGAACGTGAATGCCTATCAGAATCCCAAAAACGGAATGTACTTTTGTGGAGATAGCTACTATGTGAACGCTACAGAGGATTACTTTATATGTGTCGTAGCTGATGGCTTGGGTAGTGGGGAATTTGCACATGATGCTTCGCAAGCGGTAATCTCCGCTGCCAAAGCCCATGAAAAGGAAGACGTTACAGAGATAATGAAAGCTTGTAACGAAGCTATGAAAAATAAGCGTGGAGCTGCAGTATCTGTCTTTAAAGTAAACTACAACAAACAAGAGGTTGTTTACAGCTGCGTAGGTAATATCCGCTTTTTCCTTTACCCTCCGTCAGAAAAGCTTATTTATCCTCTTCCGGTCAAAGGCTACTTATCTGGAAAACCTCAAAATGTGAAAACTCATCGATTTCCTTTTTCATCAAAAATGAAGTTCTTTGTATACTCGGATGGTTTGAATATTCCCTCCGTGCGCAAATACATCAAGGATATTCCATCTGCCGCTTCACTGCTGGAGATTGCAGCTGTCTACACAACGGATGGCATGGACGATGTAACCATCATATCAGGTGAAATTCAATAATATTTATGCTTTTGACTAACGACAAATGTTGTTAGTCTTTTCTTTTTTTCCTGAAACTTTGATAAAATGGAAATGGGATTTAACGTTGGGAGGCAAAACTAGTGGAATGGAATCAGAAAAACGAACAGCTACTCAATCAACTTGCAAAAGACGTTGAGGTTACAAAATCACAAGCAAAAAAAGTGATCTCACTATTAGAAGAAGGGAATACGGTTCCTTTTATCGCCAGATATCGAAAAGAGCAAACCGGCTCACTTGATGAAGTCCAAATACGGGCAGTCATGGAAAAGTGGCAATACATACAGAATCTAGAGAATAGAAAAGAAGAGGTTATCAGATTAATTGATGAACAAGGCAAACTGACAGAAGAGCTTCGGAGCAGTTTAATGAAAGCCATGAAGCTTCAACAGGTGGAAGACCTTTATCGACCATATAAACAAAAGCGCCGTACAAAAGCGACCATTGCAAAGGAAAAGGGATTGGAGCCATATGCATTATGGCTGTTGAGCTTTCCTTCCGCACCATCAATCGAGGAAAAAGCACAGGAGTTCCTGTCAGAGGAAAAAGAAGTAACCACTGTGGAGGAAGTGTTGGAAGGTGCAAAGGATATCATTGCGGAAATGGTATCGGATGAGGCAGCTTACCGGCAATACATCCGTGATTTAGCCTTTAAGCAGGGCCGAATCGTGTCAGTTGTTAAGTCGGAAGAGAAAGATGAAAAACAAGTCTTTGCGATGTACTACGAATACGAAGAACCGATTAATAAAGTACTGCCACATAGAATACTCGCTGTTAACCGTGGGGAAAAAGAGGACGTCCTACGCGTCTCCATTAAGGCACCTGCAGAAAGAGTTCTTTCTTATTTATACAAACAGGTGGTAAAAAAAGAACAGTCGATAGCCTCACCCTTAATCAAGGAGGCGATCGAGGACAGCTATAAGCGCTTGATCGAACCTTCAATTGAACGGGAACTGAGAAAAGAGCTGACGGAAAAGGCGGAGGAGCAGGCCATTCATATCTTCTCGGAAAACCTGCGAAATCTTTTGCTGCAACCACCTTTGAAGGGCAGAGTCGTGCTTGGTGTAGATCCTGCTTATCGTACCGGGTGTAAACTTGCCGCGGTGGATGAAACCGGTAAGGTCCTTACGATTGGGGTTATCTATCCGCATGCCCCGGTCAATAAACGAAAAGAAGCGATTCAGAAACTACTGGATGTACTCCGTACCCATAACATCGAGGTGGTAGCGATTGGGAATGGAACCGCTTCAAGGGAAACAGAACAATTGATTGCAGAAGTAATCCAGCAATCAGGAAAAAGCATCTCCTACCTGATCGTAAATGAGGCCGGAGCAAGCGTCTACTCTGCCTCCGATCTTGCACGGGAGGAGTTCCCTAACCTTCAAGTAGAAGAAAGAAGTGCCGTTTCCATTGCCCGTCGTCTCCAGGACCCATTGGCGGAACTGGTGAAAATCGATCCGAAATCAGTAGGTGTAGGGCAGTACCAGCATGACGTTGCCCAAAAACGATTGGCTGAATCCCTTAACTTTGTGGTCGAAACAGTAGTAAACCAAGTAGGCGTAAATGTTAACACCGCATCATCCTCCCTTTTGCAGTATGTGGCAGGATTATCGAAAACGGTGGCCAACAATATAATAAAAAAGAGGGATGAGCAAGGAAAGTTCAGCAGCCGTTCAGAATTGAAGGGGATTCCAAGACTCGGAGCCAAAACCTATGAACAGTGTATCGGCTTTCTGCGTATCATCGACGGCAAGCAACCGTTAGATCGAACAGATATCCACCCCGAAACCTATCCGGATGTAAAAAAGCTCTTAAAGCAATTGGGAGTATCTGAAAAGGAAATCGGGACCGAGAAGCTGCAGTTGGCTTTGAAGGATGTCAACATCGAAGCGCTATCCAGAGACCTGAGCATCGGTGACATTACGCTTCAGGACATCATCAATTCTCTGATCCGCCCGGAGCGTGATCCGCGAGATAATATGCCTACACCTCTATTGAAGCAGGATGTCCTGCAGCTTGAAGATCTGAAAAAAGGTATGGAGCTCGAAGGAACCGTCCGTAACGTCGTAGACTTCGGCGCTTTCGTTGATATCGGAGTCAAACAGGATGGACTTGTCCACATTTCAAAACTCAGCAACCGCTTTGTTAAGCATCCACTCGATGTCGTCTCTGTAGGAGATATCGTTACAGTCTGGGTGGATGGTGTAGAGGTGAACAAAGGAAGAGTCTCCCTCACCATGCTTGCCCCTGAAAAACAAGAGGTCTAAATATAAAAGAAGTGTCGCCCCTTTTACAGGAGCGGCATTTTTTCTATCCGTTCTTTTTATGATAAAAAAACCAACATTGATTCAGCATCTTAATCTGATATCTGTCTTTTTCCAAATAGGCGCGTTGCATCTGTTTTTTAAACCAAGAGGGCATAGGGCTTACCTCCTTAAATTTAAATACTTTTCCTTTATGTATAAGTAGTTTATGCAGTATACTTGTGTTGGTTCAAAGGAAAGGAAGATACACATGGATGACAAACAGCTGCAAACCCTGATTGAAGAAACCTCCTTAAAACACTTCAACCTTCCATTTATCCATAAAGGTTCTTTCAACCCGCGTCTTAAGACGACCGGAGGAAGGTACCTGACATCTTCAGGCGATATCGAAATCAATAAACGATATTACGATGCCCTAGGAATGGATGAGCTGATCGGCATTATCAAGCATGAACTTTGCCACTATCACCTTCATCAAAGAGGGATGGGGTATAAGCACCGTGACCAGGACTTCAGGATCCTCCTGAAAAAGGTAGGGGCGCCTCGCTTCTGTACACCGATAGAAGCCCCTTCCAACAAACCGAAAAACTATCGCTATTATGAATGTGTAGAATGCCGGCAAGTATATAAACGGGTAAGAAGAGTTAATATAGTGAAGTACCGTTGCGGGAAATGCAGAGGAAGGTTAAAAGAAGTCACAGACCGTATTGACAGAAAGGATTAACCTGTGCTATTTTATTTAAGTCGCTATTTTACAAAGCCCACAAAACGTTATAATCATATATCTTTTACCGTTTTAAAAAGGCTTGACATTTTAAGGCAAGCTTATTAAAATAAAAGAAGTCGCCTATTTGAAAGAATAGCGATTTGTTAATGGTTTTTGTACCGTTCCACCATAGCTCAGCGGTAGAGCATTCGGCTGTTAACCGAAGGGTCGTAGGTTCGAATCCTACTGGTGGAGCCATATTCGGGGAAGTACTCAAGTGGCTGAAGAGGCGCCCCTGCTAAGGGTGTAGGTCGTGTAAGCGGCGCGAGGGTTCAAATCCCTCCTTCTCCGCCATAAAATTTAAGGCCCGTTGGTCAAGCGGTTAAGACACCGCCCTTTCACGGCGGTAACACGGGTTCGAATCCCGTACGGGTCACTACTAAGTGGGATGCAAAACTGCATGTTTTGCTTCCCATTTCTATCCTGGAGGATTAGCTCAGCTGGGAGAGCACCTGCCTTACAAGCAGGGGGTCGGCGGTTCGATCCCGTCATCCTCCACCAGAGGGAACTTGTTCTTTTAATAAAGCATCTATTCGATGGGCTATAGCCAAGCGGTAAGGCATCGCACTTTGACTGCGACATGCGTTGGTTCGAATCCAGCTAGCCCAGCCATCTTTATCTTTGTATTAACACCTTGCGGGTGTGGCGGAATTGGCAGACGCGCTAGACTTAGGATCTAGTGTCATTGACGTGGGGGTTCGAGTCCCTTCACCCGCACCATATTTTTTCAGCCTTATATATGCGGTCGTGGCGGAATGGCAGACGCGCTAGGTTGAGGGCCTAGTGGGGGCAACCCCGTGGAAGTTCGACTCTTCTCGGCCGCATCGAAATAACTTTTTAAAAAAGTGTTGACATTGAATGCTGTACTTGGTATGATAGTCAAGTCGCCATTGAGCGGCAAGCGAAAATTACAACTTAATTTAGCGCCCGTAGCTCAATTGGATAGAGCGTTTGACTACGGATCAAAAGGTTAGGGGTTCGAGTCCTCTCGGGCGCGCCAACATATAAATTAAACGGGGAGTAGCTCAGCTTGGTAGAGCACTTGGTTTGGGACCAAGGGGTCGCAGGTTCGAATCCTGTCTTCCCGATTTTGTTTTTAGCGGGTGTAGTTTAATGGTAAAACCTCAGCCTTCCAAGCTGATGTCGTGGGTTCGATTCCCATCACCCGCTCCAAAATGATTTAATGATCTTTGAAAACTAAACAAAACAACAGCGTCCACGTTAATCTTATAGGGATTAACAAAGGACGAAAAATGTAACATAAGCTAGTCAACATTTGAGCATAAGCTCAAACTCTTTATTGGAGAGTTTGATCCTGGCTCAGGATGAACGCTGGCGGCGTGCCTAATACATGCAA